>NZ_JBFLUG010000194.1:0-10755 GCF_041008525.1 Parafrankia sp. FMc2
CCGGCGCCACGCGGCGGGACACCGGACCCCGAGTCGACCCACCTGGTCATCCTTGCCCGCGACGCCGAGGGGTACCGCCGGCTGTCCCGGGCGGTGTCCGACGCCCACCTGGCAGGCGGTCAGAAGGGCGTCCTGATCGCGGAGCCGGAGGCGTTCGCGGCTGCCAGCGGCGGGCACTGGCAGATCCTCACCGGCTGCCGCAAGGGCCTGGTCCCGCGGGCACTCGCCACGGGGAGCCCGACTCCGGGCTCCCCGCCGGCCCTGGGCGGGGAGAGGAGAGCCCCGGCACCCGGCGGCGGAGGTTTCACCGGAATGGCGGCGGCCCGCTCCGCCCTCGACGAGCTGGTCGCACTCTTCGGCCGGGAGAACGTGGCGGTCGAGCTGTGGGACCACGCGGCCCCGCTCGACTCCACCCGCAACGACGCCCTCGCGGCGCTCGCCCGGGACGCCGGGCTGCCGGACTTCCCGGTTCCCGCCGGGCACGACGAGGCGAGCTGGCTGCGGCTGCTGACCATGCAGGGAGCCGCCCGCCGGTACGGGCCACCGCACGCCGAACGGGTCGCGGGTGCGCCTACGACCAGCTCGTCCACGAGCTCAGGATGATCGAGCAGCTGGGCTTCCCGGGCTACTTCCTGATTGTCCACGACATTGTCGAGTTCTGCCGGAACAACAACATTCTCTGCCAGGGTCGGGGCTCGGCGGCGAACTCGGCGGTCTGTTACGCCCTGGGTATCACCAACGTCGACGCGGTGTCCTTCGGCCTGCTGTTCGAGCGTTTTCTCGCACCGGAAAGGGGCGGCCCGCCGGATATCGATGTCGACATCGAGTCGGGGCGCCGGGAGGAGGTCATCCAGTACGTCTACGGCAGCTACGGCCGGTACCGGGCCGCCCAGGTGGCCAATGTGATCACCTATCGCCCGTGGTCCGCGGTCCGCGACGTCGCACGAGCCCTCGGCTACTCACCCGGTCAGCAGGACGCCTGGTCACGGCAGATCGAGCGGCGGATCCCACCGCCCGCGGGCCCGGCCGGGGCAGCCGGCAACCGGGCCGGGTCAGGCACCGATCCCGATCCGGGCACCACCGATCCCGAGGCGTCCGGTGGCCAGGAGTGGGCGGCGGGCGGCGGGCGGGCAGCGGGCGGCCGGCGGGCAGCGGGGCGCGGTATCGCCACCGACCCCTCGGCGGGAATCCCCGCCGAGGTGCTGGACCTGGCACACCAGCTGCTCGGGTTCCCCCGGCACCTGGGAATCCACTCGGCCGGGCTGGTCAAGTTCGACCTGCTGGGGCTGGGCATGCTGTCGATGCTGCACGGCGCCTTCGACCTCGTTCGCGACCACCACGGCCGGGACCTCGACCTCGGCTCGATACCGCCGGAGGACCCGGCGGTCTACGACATGCTGTGCGCGGCGGACTCCATCGGGGTCTTCCAGGTGGAGAGCCGCGCGCAGATGTCGACGTTGCCCCGGCTGCGCCCGCGGCGGTTCTATGACCTGGTCGTAGAGGTCGCGCTCATCCGCCCGGGGCCCATCCAGGGCGGGTCGGTGCATCCGTACATCCGGCGTCGCAACGGCGCCGAGGGCGTGGTCTACCCGCATCCGCTGCTGCGGCGCTCGCTGGAGAAGACGCTCGGGGTGCCGCTGTTCCAGGAGCAGTTCATGCAGATGGCGATCGACGTCGCGGACTTCACCCCCGCCGAGGCCGACCAGCTCCGGCGGGCCATGGGCGCCAAACGGGCCACCGAGCGCATCGACAGACTACGGGCCCGGCTCTACGCGGGGATGGCCGCGAACGGGATCGTCGGCGCGGCGGCCGACGACCTCTACGCCAAACTCGCGGCCTTCGCGAACTTCGGTTTCCCGGAAAGTCATTCCGTGAGCTTTGCCTTTCTCGTCTACGCCAGCTCCTGGATCAAACTGTATTATCCCGCCGTGTTCTGTGCCGCGTTGCTGAACGCGCAGCCGATGGGTTTCTACTCGCCGCAGAGCCTGGTCGCGGATGCTCGCCGGCACGGGATCGTCGTGCACGGCCCGGACCTCGACCTCTCCGCGGTGGGCGCGCGGCTGACCGGTTCGCCGGCGGCCGTCCGGCTCGGTCTGGCGGGGGTTCGCCGGCTCGGTGACGCACCCGCCGGGCGGATCGTGGCCGAACGCGACGCGCACGGTCCCTACCAGGACATAAGTGATCTGGTCCGCCGGGTCGGTCTGCGGGCCGAGCAGATCGAGGCCCTGGCGACGGCCGGGGCCTTCAACGGGTTCGGGTTGGCCCGGCGGGAGGCGCTGTGGGCCGCGGGGGCTGTCACCCAGACCCGGCCGGACCGGCTTGAAGGCATGGTGTTCGGCGCCGACGTGTCGGCGGTGGCGGCGCTGCTTCCCGGGATGAACGAGGCGGAGACCGTGGTCGCCGACCTCTGGGCCACCGGGACCACCCCGGGCTGCTATCCGACCGAGATCGTCCGCGATCTGCTGGACGAGCTGGGAGTCGTCGTCGCGCGGCGGTTGCGGGACCTCGAGTCGGGTCGGCGGGTGCTGGTCGCCGGGGTGGTGACGCACCGGCAGTGCCCCTCCACCGCGGGCGGGACGACCTTCATGAGCCTCGAGGACGAGACCGGGCTGGCCAACGTGATCTGTTCTCGTGGGGTGTGGGCCAGGTACCGGTCGACAGCGAGATCGGCGGCGGCGTTGATCGTGCGCGGGCGGCTGGAGAGCGCGCAGGGTGTGGTGAACGCGATCGCCGCGAGCCTGCGGGTGCTGCCACTCGCGGTGGGCGCGCGGTCGAGGGACTTCAGATGACGACACAGCCCTTGCGCGTAACCAGGAAGGCAGTCACTATCAGTTACTTTCAAGGTTGGGGTGAATACTGAGAGTGGTGATGCCTGATGGTCATCGCTGGTGCCGGCGTCGAGGAGCACGCAGGGCGGACGGGCGCGCCGCCGCAGCCGCCCATGGTGCGGCGGGACGCCGAGGGGCAGCAGAACCCCAGGGTGCGACAGCGCAACGCCTGGCTCAGGCGGCTGGCCGGGCTCTCGGCCGGCAGCCTCGTCGCCGGTCTGATCATCGGCCTCCGGCTCCCGCGGTAGGGGCATCGTGACAACGGGCCCGCCTCGGGAGGCGGGGAGCCACATCCTGCATGTCGACATGGACGCGTTCTTCGCCTCGGTCGCGGTCCGCGACACCCCCGAGCTGCGAGGGCGCCCGGTGATCGTCGGTGGGGGAACGCGGGGCGTGGTGCTGTCCGCGACCTACGAGGCCCGCGCCTTCGGAGTGCGCAGCGCCATGCCGATGGCGCGAGCGCGCCGGATGTGCCCGACGGCCGTCGTCGTGCCCGCGGATCACGGCCGGTACCGCGAGGCCTCCCGTGCGATCATGGGCGTGTTCCGGGACGTCACCCCGCTGGTGGCCCCGATCTCGCTGGACGAGGCCTTCCTCGATGTGAGCGGGGGGCGGCGGCTGTTCGGGGAGCCCGTGGAGATCGCGCGGGGAATCCGGGCCAGGATCGCCGCCGAGCAGGGCCTGACCTGCTCTGTCGGGGTCGCGCCGTCGATGTTCGTGGCGAAGATCGCGTCGGCCCGCTGCAAGCCCGACGGGCTGCTGGCCGTACCGCCCGAGGGGGTGCTCTCCTTCCTGCACCCGCTGCCGGTCGCAGCGCTGTGGGGGGTGGGGCCGCGCACCGAGGAGACGCTGACCAGACTCGGGCTGCGCACCATCGGCGACATCGCACGGACACCCGCGGACACGTTGCAGCGGGCACTCGGGAGGGGCTCGGCCGATCACATGATCGCGCTGGCGCACGGGCGGGACGAGCGCCGGGTCGATCCGGACGGCGCTGAGGTGTCCCTCGGCGCCGAGGAGACCTTTCCCGCCGACCTGGCTGACCCGGAGCGGCTCGACCGTGAGTTCCTGCGGCTCAGCGAGCGGGTCGGCGGCCGGCTACGGGCCCGCGGCCAGGTCGCCCGCAACATCTCGATCAAAGTCCGTTATGCGGACTTCACCACCGTGACCCGCGCCCGGACACTCCCCGAACCGACCGACGTCACCTGGATGATCTACCGGTCCGCCCGGGAGCTGTTCGCGGAGCTGCGGGGCGATGCCCGTCCGCTGATCCGCCTGGTCGGTGTGCGCGCGTCGCGGCTGGCCGCTGCCACGCGCGGCGGGCGCCAGCTGGCCTTCGACGAACGGCCCGCCGGTTGGGCGGAGGTCGACCGGGCCACCGACGGGGCACGCGGCAGGTTCGGGGAGGCGTCCGTCCGGCCCGCGTCCCTGCTGCCCGGCCGAGCCCGGCAACCGCCGCCACGGGCGGGTCCCGGATGATCACAGAAATCCATGATCGTAGGATGAGCGTGGCATGAACGACGGTGGCCCGGGCAAGAGCCCAGTACGCCGAATCGCTCTGGTCGGGGACGGTTCGGGCCGGCTTGGACACAGCATGACCAGTTGCCTACCGCCTCGGCCCCGCACATGCCTATTCTTGGGTGTCAGGTTCCGTCCGGCGGGCCTGAAGGTCGTGGGAGGAGCGTCGATGCCGCTCTCGGAGAACGAGCAGCGCCTACTGGAGCAGATCGAGCGCGCTCTCGTCGAGGACGATCCGAAGTTCGCGAGTACGGTCCGATCGACCAATCCCCGGACCTACCTGCTCAGGCGGGTCCGGCGTAGCGGGGGGCTGTTCCTCCTCGGTCTCGTGGTCCTCGTCGTGGGAGTGGTCATCAACCAGGGGCCCCTTACGGTGGCCCTCGGGATCCTGGGGTTCGTCACCATGCTCTTCGCCGCCCTGCGCGGCGCGGCGGACCTGCGGAGGATGAGTGGCCGCGGGCAGGAGTCGGGGCGTCGCCCACCCGGGGCGAGGGGCAGATCGAGCTCCGGTGGGAAGACGCGCCAGCCGCGGTCGTCGTCGTCGTTCATGGAGCGGGTCGAGGAGCGGTGGCGCCGCCGCTGGGAGGACAACTCCTGAGCTGAGCCCCCGGCGCCGGTCCGACGGACAGTGGTCCGACGAACGATGTGCCGGGGGTCCGATTCGTCAGAGGCCGATCCGGCGGGCTCGACGGGCGTCGTGTTCGCGCACCCAGGTCCTAGGCCCGCCTTTCGGCGGCGGATTCTGCAGCGGTGCCGCTGAGGGCCAGGTCGTCCTTCGCGGTACCGGAGCGTCGGCGCCGCACCCAGTCGGTGACCTGGCGGACCTGGATCCCCTCGATCCGCCGCAGCATGGAAGGCGGGGCGACGAGTGCCAGGGCCCGCTGGCTGCGCGGGGTCACCGACCACAGCACCCGGCGCACCAGGGTCAGATCGTCCAGCAGGGACGGATCCGGGATGTAGGTGCCTGGCGGGGCATAGCGGGCCTGCTCCTGCGCCGTGGCCAGTCGGATGAGCGCCTGGCTGGCCGCGTTGACCTCGGCAGATTCCTCCTCGGGACCGGCCTCGAGGTAAGTGATCAGCCGCTGCACTCCAGACCGCGGTGAATCGCTCCTGTGCAGCCGGATCCTCAGATCGGCGGCCACGTCGACCAGCTCCGCCCAGGCCGCGTCGACCTGGGCCACCGCCGCCGCGTTCATGATCGTGTCGGCGTCCTCCGCGCCCGGTGCACCCGTCCCGGTGAAGGCGGCGTTCGGCCGAGGGACGCGAGTGGTCCGGCGCCGCCGGGAAGGGGACATCCGGCGCTGACTGACGGGAGACATGCGGCGTCGCCGCAGGAGGAGCCGGGTCAGCGCCGGGATGCTGAACAGGCCGAGCACGCCGAGCCCCACCAGGACCCACACGAGCCAGGCCGACACGAGCCAGTCCGGGATGGCCCCGCCGTTCTCGGCGTCCTCCGGTGCCGCCTCCGCCTCCATGGCCGGATCCTGCCCGGCGGCGTCCGGCTCGGCCGGAACCGGCGTCACGACCGGGACCGGAGCGACCTCGGTCTCCACGGCGGGTTCGCCCTCGGCGGAGGCGTCCGGCCCGGTGGGCTCGTCGGTCGACGGTGCGTAGGCGGGCGCCGGGGTCGTGCCGTCCCCCCGCTTGGTCGGCTCGAACGGGATCCAGCCGAGGGTCGGGAACCAGACCTCGGGCCAGGCATGGGCCTGCTTGTTCGTGATCAGCCAGGTGCCGTCGTTCTGCAGCATGCCGTGGGTGAAGCCGATCGCCACCCGGGACGGCAGCCCGAGCAGCCGCACCAGGACGGCCATCGCGGAGGCGAACTGCTCGCAGTACCCGCGCCGGCTGGTGAACAGGAAGTCCGCGAGGGCACCTTCCCGCACGGTGGGCGCACCGCTCAGGTCGTAGGTGAACGCCGGCCCACGCAGGAAGTTCTGGATCTCGACGACCTTGTCGTAGTCCGAGTCGACACCCTCGGTGATCTCGGCGAGCAGCCCGGGCAGCCGCGAGTCGAGGGACGCCGGCAGTGCGGTGACGACGTCCATCGAGGCGGGCCGGGGCCCGCGGGCCGCGCTGATCTCCTCGGGTGTCGGGGCGGGGATCTGCGCGTGGACGGTGTAGTCCTGGCCGGAGGTGGAGGTGCGGGTGGAGAAGATGGTGCCGGTCGGGTTGGCGAGCCGCCAGTCGCCCTCCAGCCCGGTGAACCTGGTGGGGATGCCCGGGACGGGCAGGTACCGTTCCGCCATCTCGGGGCTGACGGACACCTCGGTGACCGCCGGGATGGTCCGGATGTCCTCCTCGGGGCCGGGCAGGGTTCGGTCCACCCGGGCGTCCTTGGTCGCGTTCAGCGCCCGCAGGGTGAAGCGCTGACCGTCGAAGTTCTCCAGCGCGGTGAGGCGCAGGTTCTGCGGGGTCTCGGTGGTCACCCGCAGCAGCGGCAGGTCGCGCTCGTCGTGGATCTGCTGGAACAGGGAGACGATCGGCTGGATGACGCTCGCGGAGTTGCGCCCCGAGCCGGAACCGGACCCGCCGTTCGCGGAGATCACACCCTTGCCGTCCAACGACGGCAGCACCAGGGGAAGGAGGGACGCGATGACCAGGGACCCGGCGGCGATCTGGACGCCGAGTGCGGCGAGGCCGCTGCTGATGGCCCTGGCGGGGCGGTCGCCCACCGGACGGCCCCATCGGGTCACCATCCGCCGGCCGTCCAGGAGCATCAGCGCCACGAAGCCGACGGCGCCGAGGATGAACGGCAGCGTGCCCACGCCCGCGGGGAGGACGGTGGCCGGGACGAGGAACACGGCGAGCAGCGGGATACCGGCCAGGGCCGGCCGGTCCGCGACGACGACGAGCAGGTCGACGGCCATGGCGACGACGTAGGTGGCCACCAGCACCAGCACGACCAGACCAGGGCGTTCCGGGACGGGTACCGCGAGCTCCCGCACCTCGTCCATGGTCGGGTCGACGAGGTCGGCCAGCGCCGTCGCCGTGCCCGGAGTGGGGATCAGTCCGAGGATGGCGGTGTCCCGGGCGCCGATCGCTGTCACGGCCACCGCGAGACCGATCAGGCTCGCGCTGAAGCCGGTGAGCGCCGGCAGGCGGAGACTCCGGCCGATCAGCCGCCCCAGCACCGCGGTTCCGACCGCCACCACTGTCGCGATCAGCACTGGCCGGAACCACCAGAGGATTCCCTCGAACAGCGGTGCCAGTGCCGTGCTGGCCAGCAGGCAGGCCAGCCCGCCGAGCGCCGCCGCGACCGGGCGGGGGCTCAGCATCCCCTGCCCGCGGGCGCGGTCGGGCCGCCGGTGACGGTCGCGGGTGCGGGCGGCTCGTGCGGTGAGCCGGGGCGGTACAGCGGACCGGTCGGGGCAGGCTGCGACGGCGGGGTCCGCTGTTCCGGGTCGGCGGGCCGTGGGGCGCGGCGGGTCCGTCGCCCGCCCTTGTCCGCGGGTCCCGCGCCGGCCCCGTTCGTGCCGGCCCCGTTCGCGCCTGAACCGTGCGCGCCTGAGCCGTTCGGGCTGGTGCCGTTCACGGAGCCGTTGTCGCGAGGGATCCCGGCGGTGGAACCGGCTGACCTGCCCCGTCGAGGCGAGTCCGCCGGAGCTGATCCGGCGGAGGCCGCGGCCGCGGCCGGGCCGGAGCTGCCGTGCCTCGGGGGCTCCGGCCCGGCAGCAGCGGTCGAGGGCACATGGGGTGCCCGGCTCGCGCCGCCCACCCCCGCGCCATCGAGGCCGCGGGTGCCGGCACGATGTGCGCCGGGGCTGCCGAGGTGGTGCTGCCCGTTGGCCGCTCCCGGCCGGAAGATCGCGGGCCAGGTGTCCGCGAGGCGGGTGGTGCGGTCGGCGACCAGGACCGTCCAGCCGTTCCTGGACAGCACGCTCCGGGACAGTTCGATGTCGGAGCTGACCGTGGGGGCGTCCGCACCGTCGCCGTAGGCGGTGTCGACCAGGACGGCGATGGCGGGCGCGTTCCGCGGTCGCGCGCCGGCGACGAGGGAGGCTGTAGCCTGGTCGGTGCGGCCGAGGACCGCGACGACCAGGCCGGAGTGCTCCGCGGACCGCAGCAGTGCCAGCGCCGGGTTCAGCGCCGTCACGGGAGCCGGCATGATCACCGCGAGTTGGTCGAGCAGCGCGCCGACGGCGTTGCCGGGCCCGGTCGCGGCGACCCGGGAGTCGGTGATCAGCCGGACGCCGTAGCCACTGCGCGCGAGGTTCACCGCGATGGAGCCGGCGGCGCTGACCGCCCGGGAGAACGGGTCGTCCGGGTGGTCGCTCTGGGGCCAGGCCCCGGCCCGGGTGTCGAGGAGCACGGCGGCGGCGCCGGTGAGCGGCCGCTCGTCCCGGCGCACCACGAGCTCGCCGAGCCGAGCCGTGTGCTTCCAGTGCACCTTGCGCAGGTCGTCGCCGGAGCGGTAGGGCCTGGTACTGGACTCCTCGTCGCCGATTCTGACCGTGGCGCGGCGCACCTTGTTGTTCAGGGCGGACAGCCCGACGGGGGGCACCAGGGGCAGGCGTTCCAGCGCGGGCGCGACGGTGAGGTCGTCCTTGCTGCGGAAGCTGCGCTCCAGCTCGCACAGGCCGAACGGGTCGGTGAGCCGAATCGTCAGCGGGCCGACCTGGTAACGGCCGCGGGCCTCGGCACGCATGGAGTACGACAGGTCCCGGGAGCCGCCCGGCTCGATCCGGTCGACCACGAAGCGGGCCCGGTGGCCGAGATGGGGGGTGACGTCCTCGACACGCAGCACGGACGACCGCAGCCGGGAGACGTTGTCGAGCCTGATCCGCACCGAGACCGTGTCACCGGCGGTCACCCGGCCGGGCTCCAGCCGGCGGGTACAGGCCAGCCGATAGCGCGTCCGCGCGACAGCGGCGGCCGCCAGCAGAGGCAGCCCGGCGAGCAGGAGGGCCACCGCGATCAGGTCCTGTTCGCCGATCACGACGGCCGCCACCACGCTGGCGCCGCCGGCGGCGAGGAACGCGCAGCCCCGCACTGTCAGCCCGCGCACCGCGGAGAGATAGTCGCGCACGTGTTTCTAACGCCCGCGGCGGGTCGGGCGTGCCGAGGCCGACCGGGCGACCGGCACCCGCGCGATCAGATCTGACACGATCCGCGCGGCGATGTCGTTCGTCGGCTCGCCTGACAACGTGATCTCGGGATGGAGCAGCAGCCGGTGTGAGAGGACGTCGCTGGCCAACGCCTGGACGTCGTCCGGGAGCACGTAGCCGCGCCGGTCCATGGCGGCGTGGGCTCGAGCGGTGCGAATGAGGTGCAGCGCCGCCCGAGGTGAAGCGCCAAGTGTGATCTCCGGGTGTCTCCGGGTGGCTCCAACCAGGTCGACGATGTACTGCCGGACCTCGTCCGAGACGTGCACGGCGCGGACCACCCGGGCCAGCTTCGCCACCTCGGCGGCGTTGGTCACCGGCACGACGCCGGTCAGCGGGTCGGAGCGCCCGTGGTTGTCGAGCATCGCCAGCTCGGCGGTGGGTGACGGGTAGCCCATCGAGACCCGGGCGATGAAGCGGTCGCGCTGTGCCTCCGGCAGGGCGCGGGTGCCGTCCATCTCGATCGGGTTCTGGGTGGCGATCACCATGAACGGTGCCTCGAGGCGGTAGGTGACCCCGTCCACCGTGACCTGGTGCTCCTCCATGCACTCCAGGAGCGCCGACTGGGCCTTCGGCTCCGCCCGGTTGATCTCGTCGCCGACGACGATGTTGGCGAACACCGGGCCGGGCCGGAACTCGAAGTCGCGGGTGCCCTGGTTGTAGACGCTCACCCCGGTGACGTCGCTGGGCAGCAGGTCCGGTGTGAACTGGATCCGGCGGACACGGGCATCGATCGACCGGGCGAGCGCCTTGGCCAGCATCGTCTTGCCGACACCGGGCACGTCCTCGATCAGGAGGTGGCCCTCGGCGAACAGCACGACCAGCGCGGTGTGGATCACGTCCGACTTGCCGTCGATCACGGTCTCCGCCGAGCGCCGGATGCGGTCGGCCACCTCGTAGAGATGGTCGATGTCGGCCGCGGGGGCATGCCAGTGCAGAACTCCCGGCTCCGTCGCCACGGTGTCGGCCTCCTCTGGATCTCTCGTCCCGGTCGCCGCCCCGTTACGGGGATGTTGTCCCGCGGCGTCCCTGCTCGTCTCGCGGGGGTCCCGGAGCCGTCTGGACATGATCGCGACGCGCCGTGTTGCCCCTTCAGTGTGACATCCGTTCGGGGGCGGCCGGAGGGGCTGGCGCTCGATCGTCCCCGACAGAGGGGTGGGCAGGGGAGGGCTGATGCGCCCGGACGGTGCCAGGATGCGCATTCACGGCATTTGTCGGACGCGTTCTGTCGTCTATCAATCATCTTTCGGCCGCTTTATACCACCTTCGGATCGATTGCTAGGGCTGGAGCCGGTCCGGAGTGGGGC
>NZ_JBFLUG010000195.1:0-10562 GCF_041008525.1 Parafrankia sp. FMc2
CACCTTCGTCTACTGGGCCATGATCCGCACGATGGCCCACCGGCTTGCCCGCGGCACCCCCGTCCCCCGCTGGACTCCCAGGAAGACCACCCAGAGTCAATGACCATCAAGATTCAGGACAGGCACTCAGAGTCGGGGCGGCGTCAGCGGGGAGTTTGAGCCTGCACAGCAGGTCTGTGAACTGCTGTGCTGTGCATCCATCGAAGATCGCTGGGCACTGCTGCTGGGCTTGGTGGTCGGCGGACAGCGACGCCAGCGAGAAGAATCTTGAAAAATATTCCGGTGGCCTTTCGGGGCACTGCCCAGCGATCTGCCAGCGATCAATGGTCCGGTCGGACTAGGCACTGCCCAGCGAGAAAAATCTTGGAAAAAATTGCCGTGCTGGTGTCCGAGACATGCACAGCAGACGGTCTCTCTTTACGGCCGCGAAAACACGCTCGCCGTGAAAGGAACCTCTCGATGCCCGTATCGGACCCTGACCGCGACAGCCGCGCTGTCGTCCCCGCAGGACGGCTGGCGACCGTCTGGCCGTGCCCGCCCGGCAGTCCCGCCCGGCCGCCTGCCGGCTGGCTTCAGGCCGCCGTCGAACGGCTCGTCACCACCCACACCCGGCCCGGTGACCCGGTCCTGCTCCTGATCCAGCCCGGCCCGGACGCGCCCGCTGGAGGCCGCCGCGGGACACCGGCGGACCGGCGCGCTGATGCGGGCTGGGCCGTGGCCCGACTCGGCCGCCGTGTCCAGGTCCGGACCGCGCCCGCCGTCCGGGCGGTTCCACCGTCCGGGTCCGGACCCGGACTCGACTCCGCCGACGAGGGTCCGGACAACGACCGCAGCCCGTTGGTCGTCACGGTCGTGGACCCGACGCGGACCGGCTGGGTGCGCGGTGTCCCCTGGGCCCGCTTGCTCACCCCCGACGGGCTGCTGGCTGTGATCACCCGCAGCGACAGTGTCGACGGCTGGTTGATCGACCCCACCGCCGAGCTGACCGCCGCCGCCGGCCGCCACGGGCTCGCGCTGCTCGACCGGTTCGTCGTGGTGGAGGTCCCCCTCAACGAACTCGACCAGCCGCCCGGACCTCTGCCACGGGCGAGCGTGGCCCGCCGGGTGCACTCCGATCTCCTGCTCTTCGCCGCGCACACCGCCGTGTCGCCGATGTCGGGCGTGCCCCGATGACCGGCGCGGCCCCACAGACAGGGCGCCGCGACGGCCGGTGGGTGACGGTCTGGCCCACCGGCCGACACAGCATCGCCACCGGCCAGGCCAGCGGACCGCCTCCGCCGCCCGAGGGTGCGGCGGTCTCCCCGGCGGTAGCCGCCCACGCGATCACGGTCTACAGCCGGCCCGGAGACACGATCTGTGACCCGGACTGTGAGCCGGGAGCCGTCGTGACCGAGGCCGTGCATGCCCGCCGTCACGCCGTCGGCATCGCCACCGACCCCGGCCGGTGGGAGGCCGCCCGCGCCGCGCTCACCCGGGCGAAGGCCCGTGGCGCCCGCGGCGACGGGATGATCCTCGACCGGCTGCCCGACCGCGAGTCCTGGGCCGGACTCGGACCGGTCGACCTGGTCCTGACCGCGATCGGACCACCCGACCCCGCCGACCCGGCCGGTAACCGCCTACGCGAACGGCTGGCCATCTACCGGGACCTGCTCCGGCCCGGCGGGCACCTCGTCGTCATCGCCGCGTACCACATCGCCGGCGGGATGGACCTGGCCAGCCAGGTCGCCGCCGCCGGCCGGGACACCGGCTGGCGCCCCGTGCAGCGCGCCGTCGCGCTCACCGCCGTCCCCAACACCCGGGACCTCGGCATCGACCGGCCGACATCCCGGGCACGGGCCTACCCGGTCCACCAGGACATCATCGTCTTCCGCCCCGACGGCCGGCGAGCGCACGACCCGCGACCGCTGGACCCGCCGCCGGCACGCGCCACGTCGCCCCACCCGGCCGCCTAGACCACCCCTCCGCCGGCCGGGCCGGGGTGTGCTCACGCCGCCGCGGCCGGCTCTCGCTCTGGCTGGAGCCCCGCATGTCCGACCTGCTGCCCATCCCCACGCTGCCGCCCGCCCCGCCCACGCCGGCCGGCCGGCCCGCCTGGTGGTGGCGCCTGACCCACCGCCGCGCCGCCCGTGCCGCGCGGCAGGCACTCCTGCTCGCGGACCATCACACCTGGACCACCGGACGGGCCCGCGCCGCCCAGATCGACCTGGTCCGCGCCGGTTTCCACCTCGGGCCCGTCCCCCTCGGCTACCATCCCCGCCGCATCACCGAGCTCGGCGCTGACGGACGGGTCCGCCAGGGCATCCGCCTCGCCATCACCCCCGGCCCCGCCCACGTCATCGCACTCATCTACCGGTGGCGCGTCGAGGACGAACTCAGCCCCCGTGCGATCG
Source organism: Parafrankia sp. FMc2 (assembly GCF_041008525.1). NCBI lineage: Bacteria > Bacillati > Actinomycetota > Actinomycetes > Frankiales > Frankiaceae > Parafrankia > Parafrankia sp. FMc2. Next base: position 2,391 of record NZ_JBFLUG010000195.1, read on the forward strand.
CCACCCGCCTCCGCGTCGTCCACAACGACCTTCTCGTTCCCCTCGTCAGCCCCGCCACCAAGCGGCCCTGGCAGCTGACCTCCACCAACGTCGCTCGTGTCCTGGCCAACCCCGTCTACACCGGCGCCACCGTCTGGGGCCGCACCCACGCCGGCACGCCCGTCCCACCCGACCAGTGGATCATCTGCCCGTACACCCACCCGCCGATCATCGACGGCCGCACCTTTGTCCGCGCCCAGCTTCTCGCAACCCCCAAGACCGCGGTCCTCAGCCCGTACCTGCCGCCCTGGGAGTTCCCCATCGCCCCCCAGACCAGTCCAGGAACGGGAACTGACGGCGACGGTTCAGGGCCCGAGTTGCTTGATGGGCATTGGAAGTGACCGGGTGAAAGCATCGGAGCAATTCCTGCCTTCAGCTTGTTCCTGGTCTTATCCTGTTCATGGAGCAGCTTCCGGCGGCACTACGGTGGGCTGGGCTCAATGACCGGCAGACAAAGCGGGGAACGTGAATCGTCGGTCCATGTCATCATGCCGCCGACCACTCCAAGGATGATACCTCCGGTCGCGATCGCCTTGCTGAAAGTAATCCGTTCCATTCATCAGCGGCGCGCCGAAAGGGATAACCTTCAAAGGAAGATCGATAGGTCGTCGCCAACGACGAAGAATGGACAGGAGAGCTCCGGATGATCCGGTTCGCGTTCGAGGGCCGATGCTCTACCGAAGATCAGCAGGATCCCGAATCCTCACGATCATGGCAGAAAACTCGCGCCAAGGCACTGATCGAGCCGCACGGCGGCCAGATCGTCACGGAGTACTTCGACGCCGGGCAGTCCAGGTCAATTCCCTGGCAGCGGCGCCCCATGGCCAACGCCCTCCTCCAAGCCTTGAAGGATCCCAATCGTGGATTCGAGGCGGTAGTAATTGGCGAACCGCAGCGCGCCTTCTACGGCAACCAGTTCGGCCTCGTCTTCCCGCTGTTCAGCCACTACCGGGTGCCTCTTTGGGTGCCCGAGGTCGGTGGGCCGATCGATCCCAACAACGAGGCCCACGACCTCATCATGTCGGTTTTCGGCGGGATGTCCAAAGGTGAGCGTAACCGGGTAAAGGTCCGGGTGCGTGCAGCGATGGCCGCCCAGGCGAAGGTGGAAGGCCACTTCCTGGGCGGCCGTCCCCCATATGGCTACCGGCTGATCGATCTGGGCCCACATCCGAATCCGTCCAAGGCAGCGGACGGTCGGAAGCTCCACGGCCTCGCACTGGACGAGGTGGCCGCGCCCGTCGTGGTTCGGATCTTCGCCGAGTTCCTCCTCGGCCGCGGCATCTTCGCGATCGCGGAGATGCTCACCCGGGACGGCATCCCCAGTCCATCCGCCCACGACCCAGCCCGCAACACACATCGCAGCGGGAAGGCATGGTCGAAAGGGGCCGTCCGCGCGATCCTGACCAACCCCCGCTACACCGGCCGGCAGGTCTGGAACCGCCAACGTAAGGACGAGGTACTCCTCGACGTCGAGGACGTCAGCCTCGGACACACCACCAAGCTGCGGTGGAACCCCGCAGACAAGTGGATCTGGTCAGAGGAGACGGCCCACCCGGAGATCATCGACACCGAGACATTCACCCAGGTGCAGGAGCTTCTCGCGGGCCGGGGCCGAGGTACAGGCGATCAGAAGACCCCGCGGACACGCCAGCCTTATGCGCTGCGTGGCACAGTTCACTGTGGTGTCTGCAATCGCAAGATGCAGGGCCACACCGCCCGCGGCGCGACCTACTACCGGTGCCGCTATCCGCAGGAGTACGCCCTGGCCAACACGATCGCCCATCCGGCGAACGTCTACGTCCGCGAGGACATCCTCGTCCCCGCGCTCGACAAGTGGCTCGCGGACACGCTCACCCCGCCCCGGCTGGCCGAGACCCTGGACGCCATGGCCGCCGCGCAGGCGAGTCCGCCCATCGACGATCTGGCCGCGCAGCGAGCCCGCCAGACGATCGAGGCGAGCAACGCCAAGCTCACGAAGTACCGCGCGGCCCTGGACACGGGAGCCGATCCGGCGATCGTGACTGGATGGATCGCAGAGGTACAGGCCGAGAAGACTGCCGCTGAGCGGGACCTCCGCGAAGCACGGGAGAACGAGGTACGGCAGCTGACACGCGACGAGATCAGTAGCATGGTGGAGTCACTTGGCGACATCGTCAGCGCCCTGGCAGAGGCGGAGCCCGTCGAGAAGACGGATCTGTACCAATCGCTCCGGCTACGCTTGACCTACCATCCCACCACCAACACGGTAAGGGCCGACATGAAGATCGACACAAGTTACCGTGGGGTAATGGATCGTGTCCGAGGGGGGACCTGACCCGTACGCCTATCCCCCACAGGTTGACGAGCTGGCCCTTTGATCTCTGGCTTGAGGCTACATATACCCCGCCGGTGCAAGTATCTCGACACCGACGACTCCCATGGGCGCCAGGAGCAGATTGCGCGCGGTCACGACGGCCGCTGGCGTTGTTCGTCGCGGGCATCAGATCCCAGTGGAGTAGATCCTGCGGATCATCCCTGGCCACGACTCGTCACTGCCATCTGGCGATCATGACGGTGGCTAACCGCAGGTCAGGGACAGTCCACGCAAGACCTCACCCGCACCAGCCACTCGATTACAAGACGGATCACCGCGTATCTCAACATACCGGCACGTGCCGCGCCGTGCCGCGACATCCGCGCACACAATGCGCACACACGTTGCCGGCGACCCCTGAATATAACAGTCATACCAGCCGATACCGGACACCAAAAGCGTGTTGGTTACGGAGGGTGGCCGATCGCGAATCAGAAGGCGTTGGACTGGCCTGTCCGGGACGGATCCAACCGGCGACCGTGCGCGGGCTGGGTGGTATCGACGGTTACTGGTTGCACTCGTCGTCGGCGCCGTCTACGTGTGAAGACCAGGAGGGCGACCCCCGGTGCCACGCCGTTCGGCTCAGGATACCGGGCTGGTCGGGCGTCGCGCGCCTTGCTCTTCAGCCGTCCCGGTCTCGGCATCTCATGGCAGCAGAACTTGCCGTTTTGGCTACTGTGTCCAAGCGGCACTGTTGCATCCGGCGACTCCAGTCGATCTTGACCGCAGATCTTCCCGTAGTTGAGCCTTCGTAGGGCTCGGTCGGCAGGTCGACGGTGCTCCAGCGACCGGATCGGGCGTCCTCCAACAGGAAGATTTTCGGTCAAGATCTCCCGGCCCCGCCGGATGCAACAGTGCCACTTCACCCGGTTGGCCGAACGGATCCGCGAGAGCGGACTGATCGTCCACGGGTTCGGCGAGGAGACGAAGACGAACCCGGGCCTGCCCGCAGCCTGCGACACCTTCGTCTTCGTCGAGACCCTCATGGCGGACATGCCACCGACACGCGCTGTGAAGCCCGACCAGGCGCTCGTACCCGCCCAGGCCGCCCCGCCAGGGGCGAGCGACGTCACGGAGAGCGTCCTGCCGAGTCCGGCAACCGGCCCGACGCAGGTCATCGCCGCCCCGCAGACAAAGACGAAGGCACAGGCCTTGGCCGGCCCTCCCAGCCGGGCGACGACCGCTGAGCTGCGCGCGGACATCGCACTCATCAGCCGACTCCGCGAGGCGGTCACGACGAACACCGGCCCCGACGGCTGGACCCACCTGTCTGCCGTCGGGTTGGCCATCCGCAAGCACCCGCGGTCGTCCTGAAGACCTACGGCTACTCCCGTCTCACGGACCTGATGGTCGCGACCGACCTGTTCGAGCTCCAGCGCAACGGCCCAGGCACAGCCGGCCCTGTCCACGCACGCGTCAAGTAGGCACTCGAAGCACCGCGACGACCGCGCCCCCGCTGCCGGTGCCGGTGCCGGTGCCGGTGCCGGTGCCGGAGGGTTGACTAGTGGCGCCCCCGGGTGATCGGCCGGCCAAGCGCGCCCGCCGCACCAGTGGCCGCGGGCGACCGCGGAAGCGGCAGTTATAAGTCGTCTGATGGCAGGCGCCGTTCAGGAACAGGCACGGCTCACCCCGCTGATCAAACGGCTGGTCCGGGGCAGGTGCCTCGACGACAGAGCTTCAGGGCGCAAATCGGGCATGGCATGCTGCCCGGATCCTGCGATGCGCGATGTCTCTCTGCAGCCATACCGGTAGGTGGGTACAAACCACCGTCCAACTTGACCAGGATCTGCACCGCGTTCGGGTCCTTGTCAAGGTCCATTCGGGCCATAGACGGTCAGGTGCTGTTCTTTGACGAGAGGATCTTGCTGCGCAAAATAGTGAATACGTCGCTCTTTCGTTGTGCTTTAGTAGATTATTGACCTCTCTACGGTTTCGTGACGCGGGGGGGCGTGAGCGATGTCGTCATCGGGTGTGCCGGCCTGGTTCCAAGAGGCAGTGGCTGTGTTTGGAGCTGACTGCAGGAAGAAACTCGCTGGGCCGGGCGGGCGGGAGGCCGCAATCCGCGGCCCGCTGGAGACTCTGCTGAAGACAGTCGGCCTGCACCTGGACGTTCCCGCCGTCTTCCACGACGAGGTCCGTGAAGCCGACCGGCGGGTCCGCCCCGACTACGGGGTGGCCGTGGACGGCGCCATCAACGGATACATCGAGGTCAAAGCCCCTGGCAAGACGATCGACCCGGACGACTTCGCCGGACATAACCTCACCCAGTGGACCCGCCAGCGGGACCTCCCGAACTTGATCTACACCAATGGCACGCACTGGCGCCTCTACCGCGACGGCACCCTGCGCTCCGGGCCCGTCGTCCTTGCCGGCGGGTCCTTGACCCGCGCCGGCCGCAGACTCCAGGCCGTCGACGGCCTGGAAACACTGCTGACGGACTTCCTGCGCTGGAAACCCACGCCAATCACCTCGGTGAACGTGCTCGTCAGGGCGATCGCGCCACTGACCAGGCTGCTACGCGGGGAGGTCCTCGACCAGCTCGCTACCGAACGCCGCGCGATCAGTGCCGGAGCGGATCCCGACGTCCAACCGTTCACGGGCCTGGCCCGAGACTGGCGCGCCCTGCTGTTCCCCCAAGCCGACGACGCAACCTTCGCCGACGGCTACGCCCAGACCGTGACCTTCGCACTGCTGCTGGCTCGCACCGAAGGCATCCTCGTGGCAGACACGGCGCTGCACCAAATCGGCGTCGAGCTCGGTACTGGGCATTCCCTGATGGGGAAGGCGTTACAACTGCTCACCGACGATGTTGTCGCCGACTTCCGGGTCACTCTCGACCTGCTCGTCCGGGTTATAGGCGCGGTCGACTGGCCGCGGGTCCGCACCAGCGGCAAGGACACCTACCTGCACCTGTACGAGGACTTCCTCGAGCTCTACGACAACGAGCTCCGGAAGAAGTCCGGGTCGTACTACACCCCCCGCAAGCTGGTTGAACAGATGGTCCGCCTCGTCGAGGAAGCCCTGGTCACCCGGCTGGGGAAGACCGCCGGGTTCCGGGATCCGACGGTGCTGACCGTCGACCCGGCGATGGGCACCGGCACCTACCTACACACCATCCTGGAAACCGCGGCGACCGCGGCTGCGAGTGAGGACGGTCCGGGCGCGGTCGCCGGGGTCATCTCCCAAGTCGCCAAACGGTTGGTCGGATTCGAGATGCAGATGGGCCCCTACGCAGTCGCCGAACTGCGTACCGCGGACCTGCTGGCCTCCTACGGGGCTGCCCCACCAGCGGAGGGAATGCGACTCTACGTCACCGACACCCTCGACGACCCACACGCCGCGCAGACCCAGCTCGGTTCCGGCCTGCAACTGATCGCCGCGTCCCGCCAGCAGGCAAACAGGGTGAAAGCCACCTCAAATGTCACTGTCGTCATCGGCAACCCGCCCTACAAGGAACTGGCTCTCAAGGGCGGCGGCTGGGTGCAAAAAGGCGGCGAAGGCCAAGCTCCGATCTTGGATGACTTCCTGGCAGGAGTGCCGGGGAGCTTCCGGGCGAAGGTGAAGAACCTTTACGTCTACTTCTGGCGATGGGCCACGTGGAAGGTGTGGGAGTCCACCAGCACCGAGGACACCGGGATCATTTGCTTCATCTCCACCTCCGGTTACCTGACCGGCCCGGGGTTCACCGGAATGCGTGAGTACCTGCGCCGGTATGCCTCCGATGGGTGGATCATCGACCTGACCCCGGAGGGACAGACTCCCGATATCCCGACCAGGATCTTTCCCGGAGTGCGTCAGCCGCTGGCGATCGGCCTGTTCCTGCGGACCCCGGGAACGAGTCCACAAATGCCCGCAAAGATTCGCTACCGGACAGTCACCGGCCGCCGAGAGGAGAAGTTCGCCGCGCTCGCCGAGATCGGTCTGGACGACGGCCGGTGGCGAGAGACCCGCCGTGACTGGACCGACCCGCTCACCCCGGCCGCCGACGGCGGATGGGACACCTACCCGGCTGTCTCCGACCTGATGCCCTGGTACTCGCCGGGAGTCTTCCCGACCCGTACCTGGGTGTACGCTCCGACCCCCGAGACGTTGGTGCAACGCTGGCAAACCCTTCTGAGTGAGACCGATCCGGCCGAACAGGCGGTCCTGTTCAAGGAAGGTCGGGATGCCACCCTGACCAAGCGAAAGCAGCCTCTGCCCGGGCTGGACACCCACCAGGTGACCCACAACCCGATCCGCTCGGACAGGTCAACCAAGCCGCGGCCCGTACAGGTCGGCTATAGATCATTTGATCGACAGTGGATCATCCCCGACAGCAGGCTGATGGACATGCCTCGCCCCGCCCTCTGGGCGGCCCGGATCCCCGGTCAGGTATTTGTCGTAGAGCAGCATTCCAACCGAATAAGCCCCGGCCCCGGGCTAGTTTTCTCGGCACTGATCCCAGATTTCCATTACTTTAAAGGAAGTGGCGGTGGGAGAACTCTCCCTTTCTTGCACCCCGACCGAACGCCGAATCTTGCGCGGGGATTAGTGGAAACGCTGACCGATGCGCTTTCTTGTCCTGTCGCAGCAGCCGATGTGCTCGCTTACGTCGCGGGCCTTACCGCACATCCTGGCTATACCAGCACCTTCACTGACGAGCTGAGTACTCCGGGTATCCGTATCCCGATCACCGCGGACCGGGACCTGTGGGCCAGGGCCGTCGCCATCGGTGAGGAGGTTCTCTGGCTCCATACCTATGGCGCCACCGACATCGGCCGCCCGCCCGGGAACATCCGGTTTCCTCAGGAAGATAGCCGCCAGCCACTATCCATCAAGGGGATCGGCGCGATGCCCGGAAGCCTACGATACAACCCACAGCAGCGCACCCTCGCCATCGGCGACGGTGAGATTAGCCCGGTGCGGCCGGAAGTCTGGGCGTACACCGTCGATGGTAAAAACGTGGTCAAATCCTGGTTCAACTATCGAAAGAAAGACCCCGGTGGACGACGGTTCTCCCCGCTCGACGGGATACACTCGACCATTTGGGATCCGATCTGGACCACGGAGCTACTCGACCTGCTTACAGTCCTGACCCGACTCGTCAACCTCGAACCCGCCCAGGCCGAGGTTCTCACCGATGTACTGGCCGGGCCGATGTTGTCACGCAAGGCACTTCAGGTTGGTGGGACACTGTGGCCGGACGGACCGAAGGACCGCAAACCGCGCCGAAGCCTAACCACGGCCGCCACCCCCGGGACTCTCGACATCTGACCTCGGACCGTCTGACACGGCGGGATCACCTCGCGGTAGGCACTAATCAGATCATGTGATCACCCGTTCGGTGGCATGTAGATGACCTGAAGCCAATATGATCACCAGGTGTCGATCTCGATGCCCCGGATTACGAGTCCACCTTTGGGGCGCCTACGATCAGTACCATGGGTACGAGGATGAAGACAGCCGATACGCCCGGCCCCCACACTTGGCGGGGCACTGTTGCATCCGGCGGGGCCGAGAGATCTTGACCGAAAATCTTCCTGTTGGAGGATGCCGGATCCGGTCGCTGGAGCACCGTTGACCTGCCGACCGAGCCCTACGAAGGCTCAACGAGTCTGTTGCATTGTGGGAAGGCAGGGCATGGTTGACCCTGCCGAGCGGGTGGTCAGATCGCGAGGGTGAGTTCGGTGAACGCGGCTGTCAGCCGTGTGTGCGGGTCGGTGTCGGTCCCGAGTTCGTAGTGGCCGCGGCGGATGTTCTGGACGAAGGCGTGCCCTGCGCTGATCGTCTGGGCGGAGCGC
>NZ_JBFLUG010000196.1:0-10395 GCF_041008525.1 Parafrankia sp. FMc2
TCGGTAGAGGGACAGGTGATGTGTGTATACGCGCGATGTGCAGGGCGACCCGGCCGCGGCGGCCGGGTCGAACTGGACCACGCCGGCCTGGGCCAGCCGGACCGCGGCGGCGAGTTCGGCGGCCGGGCGGTCCTTGAGCAGGTAGCCGGCCGCGCCCGCGCGCAGCGCGCGCACCACGTAGTCCTCGTCATCGAACGTCGTGAGCATCACCACCCGGCAGGCTGGCGCCCGCTCGGCCAGTTCGGAGGCCGCCGCGACTCCATCCAGCACCGGCATCCGCACGTCCATGAGGACCACGTCGGGGCCGAGGGCCAGCGTCCGCTCGACCGCCTCCCGGCCGTCCGCTGCCGTGCCGACGACCTCGATGCCCGGCTGGATGTCGAGCAGGGCGGCGATGCTCTCCCGGATCAGCCGCTGGTCGTCGACAACCAGCACCCGTACAGGCAGCAGCGACGATGGCGCGGGGAGGCCCGCATGGGACCCGGGTCCGGGAACGGCAGCATCAGTCATGGGGCTGGCTCGGTCATGAGCTGGCCCAGTCATGGGGCCGGCTCGGGCTGGTGGGGGATCGTGACGGCCAGGCGGGTGCCCCGACCTGGCTCGTTGTCGACCGTGACCGAGCCGCCGACCAGCGTCACCCGCTCGCGCATACCGCGCAGGCCGAAGCCCTCGCGGCCGGGGCCGAACCCGTGGCCGTCGTCGGCGACGACGAGGCGGGCCTCGGTCGGCGCGCAGTGGACGGTCACCGACACCCGGGTGGCGCGCGCGTGCCGGCGAACGTTGGTGAGGCCCTCCTGCGCCGCCCGGTAGAGCGTCATCAGCACCGCGGGCCGGTACCGGTGCTCGTCGCCGGACCAGTCCACCGTCACGGCCAGCTGGCCGTCGTCGGTCCGCCGGGCCTGTCTCGCCAGCTCGTCGAGGGCCACGGAAAGTCTGAACGGGGCCTCGCGCAGCGTGCCGACGGAGCGGCGGACGTCGTCGAGCGCGAGCCGCGCCGACTGGTGCGCGTCCTCGATCGCGGTGTCCGCGGCCACCGGGTCGCGGTCGCGGAAGGCGGCCGCCTTCTCCAGCAGGACCGAGATGGCGGTCAGATGGTGGCCGAGCCCGTCGTGGATGTCGCGGGCGACCCGGTTGCGTTCCGCGGCGGCGGACAGCTCGGCCACCCGCTCCGACGACGCCCGCAACCGTTCGTTCGCCTCCTGGACGCGTTTTCTGGCCCGCCGTTCCTCGGCGGCGACAGCGGCCATCGTGATCGTCAGCACCAGCCCGAGGACGAACATCAGCAGGTCCGAGATGTGTTCCTGCGAGCGGTACCAGCGGGGTTCGGTCAGCTGGAACGCCATGACGACGGCCGCGGCGCACCCGGCGCCGACACCGACGCTCACCGCGCGGCCGAACGCGAAGTACGCGGTGAACGGCAGCAGCAGGAACAGGACCCGGGCGAGCCCGGCTCCGTCACCGACGGCGATCAGGACGAACAGCGCGGCGCGCGCGGCCAGCAACCCGAGGGCCGCGGGCCGCGGGGCGCCGGCTGGGAACCGCCGTCGCTCGGCGAGGTCCAGGACGGCTGCCGCGGCCAGCCCGCCGACGAACGGCAGCTGCCTCGTGTCGCCCAGGCCGGCGAGGCCGGCGTACTCGCCGGCGACCAGCACGCCTACGTACAGGACGGGTGCGACCCACGGAACCGACGGCGACACGGCGTCAGGGTACGTCGACGGGCGCACTCGCCGGTATCTCCGAAAGGGCACGTGCCCGACGGCACGTGTCGGAAGGCATGGTTGCGCACCGGGTGCCGATGGGCAGGCTGCCAACGGGCACTTCCGGCGCAGCTCACCGCTTCCTACGGTCCGGGCATGTACTTTCTTCTGCGTTTCGGAGCCGTCAGCGGTCTGCTGGCCGGCCTCTTCATCGCGGTGCCCGGGATGATCGAGGCGTTCACCGGCGAAACCCTCGCCACCAGTCTGGCGCTCGGTGTCTCACCGGCATTGGCGGTTCCCCTGCTGCCGGCGCTGCGCCTCGGCCTGCCGACCGCGGGCGACCGGGCCTTCGCCGACACCGCGTTCGCCGTGAACCTCCTCGGGCTCGGGCTGTTCGGCGGAGCCGCCTACGCCCTGAACGTCGTCGTCCACCCGCTCGGCGACGACACCGACCTCGCCACGGCGAGCCGCGTCGCACTGCTGGCCAGCGCCGCCGTCTTCGTCGTCGGCGTGGTGCTGTTCGGGATCGCCCTGCTGCGCGCCGGCGCCTACCCACGCACACCGGTCTGGCTCTACCTGCTGGGGTTTCCGCCGTTCGCGATCGCCGCGCGGCTGCCGGACACTCCGCTGACCAGCCTGCTGCACGTGCTCGTCGGGGGCGCCGTCGCCTGGCTCGCGCTGTCCTGCTGGCGGCTTGCCGGTGCCACGGCGGATGTGCGGCCTGACCGCCTCGCCGGATGTGCGGCCTGACCGCCGCCGGAGTCGGGAAACCCGCGTACCGGGCGAGCATGTCAGCCCGCGGGGGCCGGCGGCGGTGCCGGCCCCGCGCCTGGTGGCAGGTCAGGCAGGGGCGCCGGCCCCCTGCGTCGAGGTCGCGAACTCCTCAGGACCGCTCTGCGCCGCCGCCGGATCCATCCACATGACCTGCCAGCCGTGACCGTCGAGGTCGAAGAAGCTGCGCGAGCACATGAAGCCGTAGTCCTGCGGGCCGTCCGCCTCGACGGCGCCCGCGGCCAGCGCTGCCTCGGTGACCGTGTTGACCTCCTCGCGGGACGACACACCGAAGCAGTAGAGCGCCAGCGCGTGCGTGGCGGGATCGGCCATCGGCAGCTTCGAGAACTCCGCGAACTTCGGGTGGCTGAGCAGCATGACGCTGGCCTGCTCGCCGACCAGCATGCAGGCGGCGGTCTCGTCGGTGAAGCTCGGGTTGAAGCTGAACCCGAGCTTCGCGAAGAACGCCTTGCTGCGCTCGAGGTCCGCGACGGGGATGTTCACGAACAGCATGCGGCCGGGGTGTGCGGGAGTGGTCACGGCGGGTCTCCAGATCCGTAGTGCGGCGGGTACGTCCTGATAGACCAGGCAGGCGGGCGGAACTCATCGGTGGAGCCCGCGGCATCCACGCACCAGACCACGGGCGGCCTCACCCCTCTCCCCGCGCCCCCTCTCCCCCGCGTCTCCCGGCGCGAGACCTCAGGCGCACCATCACCGGCTCGCCAGGCTGTCGCGCTCTGCGCGGATCCCCTCTCAGTAGCCGACGGTGAACCGCTGCCGGATATGGCGTGGAGTCTCGACCTCGTCGACGATGGCTACTGCGAGGTCCTCGGCGGATATATCGTTCGTGCCCGCCGCCGTGACCAGAATCTGGTTGGCGCCGGTCCGGAAGCGGCCGGTGCGCTCACCGGATGTGATCAGCCCGGCCGACGGGCTGAGATACGTCCATTTTCTGTTCGACAGGCGGTACAGGTTCAGGGCCTCCCGGTGGGCCAGTACGACCTTCACATAGTCAGCGGGGACTCCGAGGGCCGCGGGCAGGCCTTCCGCGAAGCCTTCCAGGTCAACGAGCTGCTGGCCTGGCTCCACCTCCAGGCTGCCAGCGCCGCCGACGACGATGAGCCTCGTGGCCGGATGCCGTTCCATCGCTGTGAGCACGGCGCGGGCGGCGGCAGGCAGAACCCCTGCGTTGGCGATGCTCTCCAGAATGCTGTTCCCGGTATTGATCGCGTTGACGATGACGTCATGCTCCGCGATGACCCGGGCCACGTCCGCGGGGTCGATGACGTCGGCCTGAACCCACCGGGCCGGGGCCGGTTGCGGAGGGAGGCGGGAGACATCCCGAGTCCACCCCGTCACCTGATGGCCTCGGGCGAGCGCCTCGGAGACAACGCACCGGCCGATGGTTCCGGTTGCCCCGAATACTCCGACCTTCACTTTTCTCCTCCATCTTCCGTACGGGGGGGGTGTTCGTCCTCCACTTCGGAGGGCACACGCGGGTTCACGGATGCCTGTCTCACCCTGCTGCCTGCCGGAAACGTACGGTAGTGGCCTGAATGCCATATATCCCAAGGATCAGGCCATGCTCCGGATCGTCGTCGTCGCCGTCCCGCCAGTGACCACCCTTGATCTGTCCATCCCGTCGGCGATGTTCCCGGCCGCGATCGTCGACGGCCAGCCGGGCTATGAGGTCGTGATCTGTACGCCCGAGCCCGGGATCGTGCCCGGGTACACCGGGCCCAGTGTTGTGGTGGAGCACGGCCTCGACGTCATCGACAGCGCTGACACAGTGATCGTCACGGGAACCGGAGCTCGCGCCCACGCGGGCCAGCCGGTCCTGGAGGCACTGCGGCGGGCCGCCGACGACGGCCGGCGGGTCGCCTCGATCTGCACGGGCGCCTTCGTGCTGGCCCAGGCCGGACTGCTCGACGGTCGCCCGGCCACCACGTACTGGCAGTACTCCGACGAGATGCGTCGCAGCTTCCCCGCCGTCGACCTGCGGCCCGACGTCCTGTACGTCGACGACGGGACGATCCTGACCTCCGCCGGCCTCGCCGCCGGTCTCGACCTGTGCATCCACATGATCCGGCGCGACTACGGGGCGGTGGTCGCCAACGCCGTCGCCCGAGCCGCGGTCATCGCGCCGATCCGGCCCGGCGGCCAGGCCCAGTTCATCGAGACACCGCTGCCGCCGGAGAACGGGACTTCACTGGCCGACACCCGCGCCTGGGCATCGGACCACCTCGCCGAGCCGCTGACCCTCGGGCGCCTCGCCGCCCACGCCCACACCAGTACCCGCACTCTCACCCGCCGGTTTCGCCAGGAGACCGGTCTGAGCCCCTTGCAGTGGTTGCTCCACCAGCGGATCGACCGGGCCCGTGAACTCCTCGAGGCGACGGATCTGCCGATCGCCGCCATCGCCCGGCAAAGTGGCCTGGGAACCGCCGAGTCGCTGCGCCTCCACCTCCTGCGCCGCAACGGGCTCACCCCCAGTGCCTACCGCAACGCCTTCACCCGGCGAACAACCCCGACCTGACTCACCACGGCACGCCACGACCAGTGACGACGCCGCCGCGGGCGACGCCGCGCTCGAAGTCTCTTCAGATCAGCCCACCGGCAAGGTAGGTTACCTTTACCTAAGTACCCGGCTCACGTCGGCCGGCACCTGCTCTTCCACTCCAACCGCGAGGAGACACGGCGTCGATGGCCAACCCACAACCACACCGCGCGACGGTCCAACGGACGGAGCGGCTCAGCCCACACATGATTCGGGTGGTGTTCGGCGGCGCCGGGCTGTCCAGGTTCACCGCCGGCGAGTACACCGACCACTACGTCAAGCTCGTGTTCCCGCTCCCCGGCGTGACCTACCCGTTGCCGCTGGACCTGGAGCAGGTGCGGCGCGACATGCCGCCCCGGAGCTGGCCCACCACCAGGACCTACACGGTGCGCGCCTGGGATGCCGACAAGGGCGAACTCACGATCGACTTCGTCGAGCACGGCACCCGCGGTCTCGCCGGACCGTGGGCGGCGGCCGCCAGGCCAGGCGACGAACTCCTGATCTTCGGGCCAGGTGGCGGCTACGCGCCGGACCCGGCCGCCGCCTGGCACCTGTTCGTCGGCGACGAGAGCGCCCTGCCGGCGATCGCCGCGTCGCTGGAGCGGACCCCGACCGGCGTGCCGGTCCACGTGTTCGTCGAGGTCGGCGGCAACGACGAGGAGATCCCGCTCGACGCGCCGGCCGGCGCCATCATCACCTGGCTCCACCGCGGCCAGCGTCAGGTCGGCGAACTGGCGGTCAGGGCCGTCGCCGCTCTCGACCTGCCGGCCGGCACCGGCCAGGCGTTCGTGCACGGCGAAGCCACCATGGTGAAGCAGCTTCGGCGCATTCTGCGGGTCGAGCGCGGGCTGGCACCGCGGCAGCTGTCCATCTCCGGCTACTGGCGTCTCGGCGCGGACGAGGACGGCTGGCAGGAGTCCAAGGGCGCATGGAACCGCGGCGTGGAGGCCGAGGAACGCGTCGCGCTCGCCCGCTGACGGGTTGCCGCCGCCCTGCGAACGGGTCAGTGCGCGCGAGTCCCGGTCTCGGTGGCGAAGCGTTCGATGCGCTCGGTGCGGCCGGTGACGACGATCACGTCGTCGCGGGTGAGCACGGTGGTCGGTTCGGTCGGGCCGAACTCACCGCCAGGCCGTTTCACCGCGACAACCGTCACGCCGAAGCGGCTGCGCAGTGCCAGGTCCCGCAGTGTGCTGCCGCAGATCGACCGCGGGGCGCGCAGCTTGGCGATCGCGAACCCCTGGTCGAACTCGACGAAGTCGGTGAGCCGGCCGGAGAGGAGGTGGGCGACCCGCTCACCGGCGTCCCGCTCGGGGTAGACGACATGCGACGCGCCGATCCGCTCCAGGATCCGGCCATGCTGACGGGTGATCGCCTTCGCCCAGACCTCGGTCACGCCCAGGTCGAGCAGCACACCGGTGGCCAGCAGGCTCGCCTCGATGCCGGTGCCGATGGCGACGACCGCCCGTTCGAAACCGTCGGCACCGAGCTGGCGGAGCGCGGCCTCGCTCGTCGCGTCCGCCTCGACGACGTGCGTCAGCGTTCCCGACCACTCCTGGACGAGCTCACGGTTCTCGTCGACGGCCACCACATGCTGGCCCTGGCGTTGCAGCGACTCGGCGAGCGTGCCGCCGAACCGCCCCAGCCCGATAATCAGCACGGAGTTCGGATGCCTGTCCCGCCCCACCCGTCGTCACCCCACTCCTGCTCGTAGGTAGCCCGGTCCGTAGGTAGCCCGGTCCGTAGGTAGCCCGGTCGGGTCGATCAGGGCCCGGCCCTCATCCGACGATCGGGCGTTCCTCGGGCAGCCGGTAGAGCCGGCGCCGTTCCCTCAGGGCCAGCGCCGAGGCCAGGGTAATGGGGCCGATGCGGCCGACAAGCATGAGGATTATGAGCACATACTGACCGAACGCCGGCAGCTGCGCGGTGATCCCGGTGCTGAGCCCGACCGTGCCGAATGCCGACGTGACCTCGAAGAGGACCTGATCGAGAGAGTGGTCACTGACGGTCAGGATGCTCAGCGTCCCGATGACGACGATCGCGATCCCGAGCAGGGCCACCGCGACGGCCTGGCGCAGCGCCGTGTGGGGGACCTGCCGGCCGAACGCGTCGACGGTGTCGTCGCCGCGTGCCTCCGCGATGATCGCGAAAAAGAGAATCATGAACGTGGTGACCTTGATCCCGCCGGCCGTGCTGGCGCTGCCGCCACCGATGAACATCAGCACGTCGGTGACGACCAGGGTGGCCGGGTCGGCCTGGCCGTAGTCGATCGCGTTGAAGCCGGCGGTACGCGCCGTGACACTCCCGAAGAAGCTGTTCAGCACTTTCCCGGGGTAGCCCAGCTGACCGAGTGTCGCCGGGTTTCGCCATTCCAGGGCCGCGACGGCAACCGCTCCACCCACCAGCAGGATCCCGTAGCCGAGCAGGGTCATCCTGGTGTGCATCGACCAGGTCCTGGGAGTGCGTAGTTCGTGGCGCAGCTCGAAGAGCACCGGGAAGCCGAGACCACCGAGGATCGCCGCAAGACCGATCGTGAGGATGATGACCGGGTCGGTCGCGAACCCCATGAGGTTGTCCGGGTAGAGCGCGTAACCGGCGTTGTTGAACGCCGTGATCGAGTGGAACAGCCCGAGATAGGCGGCCCGGCCGACCGGCTCGTCATACTCTGACCACAGGCGTCCGAACAGGACGAGCGCGGTCACCGCCTCGATGGAGAAGGTGGTCGCGGCGACCCCGCGCAGCACCCGCCGGACATCGCCCAGCCCGAGAGACTGGGTTTCCGTCGCGGTGAGCACCTGGATCCGCAGCCCGAGCCGGCGCGAGACCAGCAGCCCGAGCAGGGATGCCGACGTCATGAACCCGAGGCCGCCGAGCGCGACGGCGGTCATCACCACGACCTCGCCGAAGGTCGACCAGTGGGTCGATGTGTCGACGACGGCCAGCGCCCCGCTGGAAGCGCCGGTAGCGGTGAACAGCGCCTCCCGGAAAGTGGTGTCCACGCCGGGTTCCGCGGCGACCGGCAGCAGCAGGAGGACGGTCGCGGCGGATACCGTCACCAGGAATCCGAGTACGACAAGCTTCACGGGATGGCCCAGCCGGACCGCAATCCGATGCAGCCGACGGGTACGCCGCCGGGCGCGCCGTTCCGGTCGGGTCAGCGACGCTCCGCCCCCGTCTCCGCCGCTTTCCCCGGTCGCGTGAGGGGGGAAGCGGTCCGGTGCGCCATCGCGGCCGCGCTCACCGCGTACACCGCGCTCACGACCGCTCTCGCCCGGCGAAGCCCCGTCCACGACCACCCGCCCTCTCGGTGCAAGCCTCCCATCGGGTCCGCGCGGGGCCGTGCCGGGCCGCGCCTCATGCCGGTCCGAGGACGTTGGGGTGCAGGTTCGCCGTCAGTGCCGGTCGGGCGCTTCAGCCAGCCGATCCTTCCGTCCCGTCGAGCAGGGCCCGGACGAGCAGCGTGGTCGTGGTCTGCCGCCAGCGTTCGGGTGACCAGCCGAGGGGGCCGGTGGCGACGATGTAGTTCTCGACGCTGGTGATCAGGAAGGCGAGTTCGGCGGCGTCCTCGACGGTGAGTCCGGGGCGGAGTGCCGCGCGGTCGGCGAGCAGGCCGGCGAGGGCACGGAACGCGGTGCGGCGCTGGTTCTCGTTCACGTCCCACTGCGCCGCGAGGTCCGGGTCGGTGCCGACGGTGCCGCGGACGACGGCGAGCAGCGGCGCCACCCGCTCCATGATCTCGCGGCCACCGGCCGTCCAGAGCTCGATCAGCCGGACCGGGTCGGGTTCGGCGGCCATCTCCTCGAGCCACGGGCGGTCGAGGAGTGCGACCGGCTCGTCGTCGCCGACGGCGGCCACGTCGAGCGCTTCCTTGAGCAGGGTCGCCTTGTTCCCGAAGTGGAAGTAGACGGTCTGCACGGCAACGCCCGCGCGCGCCGCGACCTGGTCGAGCGTTGTCGCGCCGTAGCCCTGGTCGAGGAACAGGTCCGCCGCCGCGGCGATGATCCGCCGCCTGGTGAGCCTGGTCTTCTCAGCCCGGCTCAGCTTGTCCTTGACCCGACTCGGCTCGTCCTTGACGGCATCACCCACTCGCTAGAGACTACTCCAATGAGCCACTAGAGTTGACTCTAGCCAAAGGGGAGATCATGTCCGACCTCGCACCGATCCACCACGTGAAGATCCCGGTCAGCGACGTCCGTGCCAGCAGCGACTGGTACCGGCGGGTACTCGGGCTCGAGGTGGCCGATCGAGTTCACCGAGGACGGCGAGCTCCGCGGCGTCGCCCTCAAGGCCCCGGACGGCACCACCCAGATCGCGCTCCGACACGACCCCGAGCGCGCCGCCGCCCTCGCCGGCTTCGACCTCGTCGCACTCGGCGTGCCGACCCGCGACGGCGTCCACGCCTGGGCCGACCACCTGGCCGCCCTCGACCAGAAGCACGGCGGCATCGTCACCGGCCACCACGGCGGCACCGTCCTCGTCGGCCTCCACGACCCCGACGGCATCGAGATCCGCCTCTACGCCGACTGACCAGCCGATCCGACCAGCCGACCAGCCGACCGACTGACCGACTGACCGACCGCCCGACCGACCGTTCACAGACCGAGAAGGAGAATCACCATGCGACACACCGACTCCGGCGGCAACGGCGAGCCACTCGTCCTGATCCACGCAGCGGTCCTCACCGACTGGTTCGTCCCGCTCGAGCGCGAACCGGCCGTCGCCGACCTGCGCCGGATCAGCGTCACCCGCACCGGGTACTCCGACCCGGCGCCCGTCGAGCCGCTGTCGGTGGCCGACCACGCCGCCGAGTCCGCGGATCTGCTGCGCCGCCTCGGGATCGAGCGGGCCCGGGTGCTCGCGCACTCCTCCGGGTGCGTGTTCGCGCTCCAGCTGGCGCTCGACCACCCGGCACTGGTCGGCGAGCTCGTCCTGATCGAGCCGCCGCTGATCGACCCGCTCCTGCCGCCGCAGGACCGCGCGACGGTCGCCGCCGCGATCGGCCCCGCCCTCGGCGCGGCGATGGGCGCAGCCGCCCAGGGCGACCTGCCCACCGCCTTCGACACCTTCCTGGCAGCGGTGTGCGGACCGGCACACCGGTCCGTGATCGAGTCCGCCCTCGGGCGAGCCGGACTGGAACGCGCCGAACGCGACTGCGGCTACACCTTCACCGGCGAGATCCCCGCGCTCGCCGCGTGGCACTTCGACGAGGAGCTGGCGCGCCGCGTCGAGCAGCCCGTCCACCTCGTCGCCGGCGGCGACAGCCCTCTCTTCACCCACCGGCTCGTCGACCACCTCGCCACGATGCTCCCCGACACCCGCACCACCATCGTCCCCGACGAGAACCACCTGCTCCCCCTCCATGCCCCCTCCCTT
>NZ_JBFLUG010000197.1:0-10358 GCF_041008525.1 Parafrankia sp. FMc2
GCAGCGCGCAACATCGCCGCAGGACGTGCGGTGACCGCGCGGGGAGGCGTGGCGCTGGCCGTGCCCGTGAACCGCGAACCTCAACACCGCGCACCTCCCCTGGCGGGTGTGTAGGAGTTGGAATCCCTCTCGTTCACGAGGGGGAGGACGCCAACAGCGTCTCCTACGTCGACGACACCCGCGACGCCCGCGGCTGGGCCTTCCGCGCGGCTCGGGGCCCGGACCCGGTGAACGGCTTCACCCTGCTGCGCGAGGCCTACGAGGCGACCGAGCCCGGCTTCGACGGGCACGTCTCGGTGCCGACGCTGTGGGACCGGGCGACCGGGCAGGTCGTCAGCAACACCTACGCCAACATCGGGATCGACGTCGCCACCCGGTTCCGCGCGTGGTCCAACGGCGCGGACACCTATCCGGAGGCGCTGCGCCCCGAGATCGAGCGGCTCGACACCTGGATCGGCCCCGCGGTCAACTGGGGGGTCATGCGGGCGCGCGGTGACGCTGAGGCCCGGGCCGCCCTGCTCGGCGCGTTCGCCGAGCTGGACCGCCGGCTGGCCGGCTCGCGTTATCTGGTCGGTGACACACTCACCGAGGCCGACCTCAGGCTGTGGGTGACGCTCGCCCGCTACGCCGTGCGCGGTCCGGCGGAGCTGGGTGCGCCTGCGTTGGAGGAGTTCAGCCACCTGGGGGCCTACGCCCGCGATCTCTACCAGCTGCCGGCCTTCCGGGCGACCACCGACTTCTCCTCGTTCACCCGGTCCGAAGCCGCCCCGCCGCTCTCGTGGGACCTGGCGCCGGCTCAGTGATCCGCCGCGGTCGAGGGTGGCCCCGGCTGCGTGGTGACGGACCGCCGCTCAGACCCGGGTGATCTGGGAGACCCGCCACCCGGCCGCGGTCGGGACGAGGTTGACGTCCTGGACCATCGTGCCGGTGGCCGCCTGCCGGGTCAGTGTCCGGCCGTAGGCGTTGACGACGGAGAACGGCATCATGTGCGAGGTGAAGCGCAGGACCACGATGCGCTCGTTCTCGGTCAGCACATCCACGGAGTCGATGACCTGCTCGCCGCCCTGGCCATGGCCGCCGACCGCGATCATGGCCCGGATCGACTCCTCCTCGGTGGCCCGTGCGCTGCTGGCCTCGGTGTACACCTGGCCGAGCAGATCGATGTCGGCGGCCGCGTAGGCGGCGACCCGGCCCCGGTCGAGGGTCCGCAGCACCTCGGTCCAGTACTGCACGGTGTGCCGCCCGCCGGCCGGCTCGGGGGCGGGCCCCGGCGCGCCCGCGGCCCCCGGCACGTCGTCGGTGACGGGCACCGTGGTCGGGGCACTGTTCGGTGGGGCGGAGGAGGCCGGCGCGGGCGGCGGGGACGTTCCGGTGGCGGCGGGCGGGCCCGAGGGCGTCGTCACGGCCGCGGGGACGGCGGCACCTGACGCCGGGCCCGCGGCCGCTCCGGTGCTGGAGGCGGTCACCGCGGGAGCGTCGAGGGCACCGGAGGAAGCGGCGTCCGGCATGGAGCGGACCAGGAGAAGCGCCACGCCCGCGGCCGCGAGGGCGGCGATCGCCGCCGCGACTGCCCCGAGCGTCCGTCGCCCTCTCCCGGGTGGGTGGCGTCTGTGCCCGGCCCGCGACTGCCCGCCCCCCACCCCGACCCCCGCACCGGGCGCGGGGCCGGGATCCGGGGACGCCCCGCTGCGTGACGCCGGCGCCGACGCCGGCACGTCCGCCCCGGCCGGCGGTAAGGCCGAAGTCAGCAGCTCCGCTCCTGCCGCCGCCGCCCCCGCCACCGGTGGGGGTGTGGCGGGCGGTCCGATGCCGACTGCCGTCTGCATCGGCTCGGCGACCGGCGGCTGGCCGGGCGCGGCCTGGGCCCGGGGCTGGGCCTGGATCGGCGGCATGGCGGCCATCGGCCGGGTCGAGCCGGTCAGCTGGCCGAGAAGGTCGGTGGCGGTCGGCCGCTCGGGCGCCTTCTTGCTCATCGCGGCGCGGACGAGCGGGAGCAGGCGGGTGTCGAGCCCGTCGAGGTCCGGCTCGCCGTGCACCACCCGGTACATGACGGCCGGCGCGGCACCGAGCCCGAACGGCGACCGGCCGGTGCCGGCGAACGCGACGACACCACCCCAGGCGAAGACGTCCGCGGCGGCGCCGGTCGCCTCCCGTGCGGCCTGCTCGGGTGCCATGAACGCCGGGGTGCCGACGGTGTCGGACGCCCCGGTCAGCAGCGAGGCCGACTCGACCGACATCGCGACGCCGAAGTCGATGAGCCGCGGCCCGGTCTTCGACAGCAGCACGTTGCCCGGCTTGACGTCCCGGTGGACGAGGCCGGCGTTGTGGATGGAGGTGAGTGCGGCGGCGATCGCGACGGCGAGCTGGTGCAGGTCGGTGGTGGACAGCGGGCCGTTCTCGTCGACGGCCTCGGCGAGCGTCGGCCCGTCCAGGAACTCGGTGACGATGTAGGGCCGGCCGTCGGCCACACCGAAGTCGAGGACCTCCGCGGTGCAGAACGGCGCGACGCTGCAGGCGATCCTCGCCTCGCGCTGGAACCGGGCCAGGTACTGCCCGTCCCGGGCCAGGTGCTCGTGGATGACCTTCACGGCCACCCGGCGCCCCTGCGGAGAGCGGCCCAGGTAGACCCGGCCCATCCCGCCGGTGCCGAGCACGCCCTCGAGGGTGTGTGGCCCGAGGAGCGTGGGGTCGGTCGTCAGCAGCGGCGTCACCCCGCCCACCGCCATGCGCATCACCCCGAATCAGCTCACCTCACGTGACCGGTAGGCCGCCGGCCGGCGCATCGCGGCTGATTCTGCCATTGCGGATGAAGTGGTCAGGCGGCCCGCCGGGCCGGGCTGCCGGCGGAGACCTCCCGCAGCACGGCGCGGTGCGTGGCCAGCGGCTGCAGCGCGGCGGTACCGGCGGCCGCGGCCGCCAGCCGGTAGGCCTGCACGAGCGCGACCCGGCCCTTGACGGTCGTGGGCGCAAGCGCGACAGCGCCGTCGCCGGCCCCGGTCAGCCCGGCGGCGGTCTGGGCGCAGACGACGGTGGTGCCGGGCTCGCGGGCCATGGCCTGCAGCCGCGCGGCGAGGTTCACTGTGTCGCCGACCAGGGTGAACCCGAGCCGCTCGTCGTCGCCGAGAACGGCGGCGGCGACCTCGCCGGTGCACACCCCGATGCCGAGGCCGAACGGCGCCAGGCCCTGGGCGGCCCAGGTCTCGTCGAGCCGCCGCTGCCGGCGGTGCATGGCGGCGGCGGCCCGGCAGGCCCGCTCCCGGTGGTCAGGTGCGGGCCCCGGGACGCCGAACGCGGCGAGCACGGCGTCACCCGCGTACTGGATGACGGTCCCGCCCGCGCCGAGGACGGCGGCGGCCATCTCCCGCCGGTGGGCGTCGAGCTGGCCGGCGAGCACCATCGGATCGGTGCGTTCCGCGATGCCGCTGTAGCCGCGGACGTCTGACATCAGCACGGTCACGACGAGCCGCCGGGCCACCAACGCGGGCCGGGGGTCGATCGTGTTCACGGTTGCAGGCATCCTCGCTGCGTCCTCTCTGCGTCGAGGTGGGGAAGATCGGGAAGGGTGGGGGCGGCCGCGGGAGCGGCCCGCCAGGCCGGCGGCGCCAGGGCAGCGGCCGAGGCCGAGATCCAGGCCGGGAGCCAGGCCGAGGCCGTGGCGGCGGCCGTGGCGGCGGCCGGCGCGGCGGCCGCACGGGTGCCGTGCCCGGCACTAGGCAGCCGGGGGGACGGGGTGGTTGGCGACGAACAGCCCACCCGGGTCCACCGCGGCGCGGATCGCGCGCAGCCGGGCCCAGGTCCGCGGGTCGTAGCCGGCGGAGGCGTCGACCTCCGCCTCGACGAAGCCGAGGTACTCCTGGCCGCCGGCGAACGGGGCCAGCGCGGCGGCGACCCGGCGGGCGTCCGCGACGGCCTGGGCGGCCGCATCCGGTGTGGGCACGACCCCGCAGGAGAACAGCACGAACGCGCCGTCGAGGCAGGCCAGCGCGCCGCCGCCCGGAGCCGGCCGGGCCAGCGCCCCGCCGAGCTGGCGCAGCTCGGCCGGTACCGCCAGTGAGGTCCCCGAGTCGGGGCCGGCGGTGTTCAGCACGGCGTCGACGGCCCCCGCCGGCAGCCCGGCGAGCATGCGGCTGGCGGACACCACCGGTGTCGGTCCCTCCGGGTCCATGTGCAGGCGGATCAGCGCGGGTGCCGGCAGCCGGGTGAAGGTGTCAAGCTCCGGTCCGAGTTCGCGCAGGGGGGCCAGGATCCGCTCGGCGTCGGCGTTGTCGCCCAGCACCGCGCCGTCGATCGCCACCAGCTGCCGGCCGCGGACCGCCTCGGGCATCTCCGGAATCGGTGGGACCTGCAGCAGCCGCAGCGCGGTGGTGACCGCCTCCGGCGCGGTGCCCGCCCAGTCGGCCCAGCGGGTGAGCACCCGTTCCGCGTGCCGCCAGTCCCAGGCGAGCAGGCCCGCGTAGGCGGTGTCGATCGGGTGGAGGTCGAACTCCAGCGCCGTCACGACGCCGAAGCTGCCGCCGCCGCCGCGCAGCGCCCAGAACAGATCGGCCTCGTGATCCGCGTCGGCGCGGACGAGGGTCCCGTCGGCGGTGACCAGCTCGATGGCGGTCAGGCTGTTGGTCTGCAGACCCAGCGCCCGCGAGTACCAGCTCAGCCCGCCACCGAGCGAGTAGCCGGCGACCCCGACATCCGGGGACGAGCCGTGCAGCGCGGCCAGCCCGTGGGCGGCGGCCGGCGTCACGACGTCCAGCCAGAGCGCACCGGCGCCCACCCGGGCCCGCCGGGCCCGCGGGTCGATGGTGACCTCCGTCAGCCTGGACGTCCGCACCAACACGACGTCGTCGAGCGCGCCCAGGGACGCCGCGCCGTGGCCGGTGCCCTGGGCGGCGATGCGCAGGTTGTTGGCGGCGGCCATCCGGACCACCGCGGCGACCTCCGCGGCGTCCGCGGGATGGGCGACCGCGGCGGGGCGCTGGTCGACGGCCGCGTTCCACGGCAGGCGGGCGGCCTCGTAGCCGGGGTCGCCCGCGAGAAGCAGGCCGCCGGCGGGCGGTGCCGGCACCGACCCGGGTGCCGGCACCGGCGCGGGGGACAGCACGGTGGGCGGGGCCGTCGCCATGGCGGACGGGGCGGTCTCGGGGTGGAGCTGGTCGATGTTCACGGGTGCGTCTCCCTGGTGTCTGGGCTGGCGGGACGACAGTGCGTCAGGCGCCTTGCGGTGCACTTGGGAGCGGCCGCTTGCGGACCACTTGAGAACGACTGACGTCGACTGACAAGCCGTCCCAAGAAGGCCGGATGGCACAGGGCGGCGGGTGTCGTACATTCGCTCGGACGCCGAACGCGGGCGGCGCTGAGGGGGAGAGCTGTGCGCGGTGGTCAGGGCTGGGCAGGAGGACCCGGCACCGGTGACCGGAACGTCCCGAAGGCCCCGGACGGCCGCACGGATCCGGCTGGTCCGGCTGGTCCGGCTGCTCTGGGTGCTCCGGGTGGATCGGGTCGAGCGGCCGAGGCCGACCTGCCGCTGATCAGCGTGCTGGGTGACCTGACGGTCTCCCGTCGCGGTGTGGCCCTCGACCTGGGCGGGCGTCGCCAGCGGGCGGTGCTCGGCCTGCTCGTCATCGCCCGGGGGGACGCCGTCGCCGCCGACCGGCTGATCGACCTGCTGTGGGCCGACCGGCCGCCGTCGGGGCCGCACGGCGCGCTCCAGTCGTACGTGTCCCACCTGCGGCGCGCCCTGGAACCGGAACGCGCCGCCCGGTCCCGCGGGACGGTGATCGTCCGGATGGGGTCCGGCTACGCGCTGCGGGTCGCCCCCGACGCGGTGGACGCCTGGCGGTTCGAACAGCTGGTGCGGCGCTCCGGAGCGGGCGCCGAGCCGCAGGTACGGGTCGACCTGCTCACCACCGCGCTGGGCCTGTGGCGTGGGCCGGCGTTCGCCGAGTACCGGGACGAGGCCTGGGCCCGCCCTGAGGCGGCGAGGCTCGCCGAGCTGCGGGAGGTCGCCCGCGAGCAGCTGATCGAGGGCCGGCTCGGCCGCGGGGAGACCGCCGTGGTGGTGCCCGAGCTCGAGGCGCTGGTCGCCGAGCAGCCGCTGCGGGAGGAGCGGTGGCGGCTGCTCGTCCTGGCCCTGTACCGGGCGCAGCGGCAGGGCGACGCGCTGGCGGCGCTGCGCCGGGCCCGGCAGGTGCTCGCGGACGAGCTCGGCGGATCCCGGCCCGGCGCTGCGCGCGCTGGAGGCCGAGGTGCTCCGCCAGTCACCGACGCTGCAGGCACCGCCACCGACCGCCCCCGGGGCGTGGGCCGCGCCCCCGTCTGCTGCCACCCAGCCGTCTGCTGCCACCAGGCCGGCCGCCGCGCCGTTGTCGGCGCCGCCGGAGTTCGTACCGTCGGCATCGGCGGCACCAGCGTCCCCGTCCCCGTCGCCGGTCCGGGAAGGACTGGTGGATCGGGATCGTGAGGTCGCCGAGCTGGCCGCCTGTGTGGCGGAGGCGGCGGCGGGCGAGGCCAGGCTGGTGGTCATCGAGGGCCCGGCCGGGATCGGCAAGAGCCGACTGCTGGCCGAGGCCCGTCGTCTCGCCGTCCCGGAACGGTTCCGGGTGTTCACGGCCCGCGGGAGCCAGCTGGAACGGGAGTACGGCTTCGGCGCCGTCCGCCAGCTGTACGAGGCGGAGGTCGCCACCGGTGCGGCGGGTCGTGGCGTGCTCGTCGGGCCGGCGACGCAGGCCGCGTCGGTGTTCGACGTCCGGCTGCCCGATCCTGATCCCGGCCCCGGACCGGGTGTCCTGGTCGGCCCGGCCGGCCTGGTGGGCACCGCGGGTGCGGCGGGCGCCGGCGGGCCCGGCCTGGCGGGGGCGGCTGATCCGACCGCCGGCGGGTACCCACCGGGCCGGCGGCGAGGTGACGGTTCGTTGGCGGTCCTGCATGGCCTGTACTGGCTGACGGTGCGCCTCGCCGCGGACGGGCCGGTGATGCTCGCCGTCGACGACCTGCAGTGGTGTGACAGCGCCTCGCTGCGCTTCCTGTCATACCTGGTGCGGCGGGCCGAGGACATGCCCGTCCTGATCGTCGCGACGCTGCGGACCGGTGAGCCGAGTGACGAGGAGGGCCTGCTGGCCGAGCTGACGCACGATCCCGGCACGGTCTGGATCCGGCCGGCGCCGCTCGGCCCGGGCGGCGTCGCCGACCTGGTGCGCGGCCGGCTCGGCACGGACGCCGAGGACGGTTTCGTGGCCGCCTGCCACCGGGCCACCGCCGGCAACCCGCTCTACCTGCGGCAGCTGCTGCGGGCGCTGCAGGCCGAAGGGGTCCGCCCGCGGAGCGCGCAGGCGGGCACCGTCACCGCCATCGGGGCGCGGGCGGTGTCCAGCCTGGTGCTGATGCGGCTGGCGCGCATGCCGCGGGAGAGCACCACTGTCGCCCGCTGGATCGCGGTGCTGGGCGGTGGCGCGGTGCTGCCGATCGTCGCCGCGCTCGCCGGCCTGTCCGACGCGGCGACGGCGGCGGCCGTCGGCACGCTGGCCCGGGCCGAGGTGCTGCGCGACGACTACCCGCTCGGCTTCGTCCATCCACTGGTCGCGGACGCCGTCTACCGCGACCTGCCGCCGGGGGAGCGGCAGCTGCACCACGACCGGGCGGCCCGCGAGCTGTACCGGTCCGGTGCCGCGCCGGAGCAGATCGCCGCGCACCTGCTGCAGGTGCCGCACCGGGGCGACCCGTGGGTGGTCGGCGTCCTGCGGCAGGCCGCGACCCGGGCCACCGAGCGGGGCACTCCGGACGCTGCCGCGTCCTACCTGGTCCGCGCGCTGCGCGAGCAGCCCGAGCCGGACCTGCGGGCGCAGGTGCTGCT
Organism: Parafrankia sp. FMc2; assembly: GCF_041008525.1. Classification (NCBI taxonomy): domain Bacteria; kingdom Bacillati; phylum Actinomycetota; class Actinomycetes; order Frankiales; family Frankiaceae; genus Parafrankia; species Parafrankia sp. FMc2. The sequence goes on from NZ_JBFLUG010000197.1 coordinate 7,844, forward strand.
CGAGCTGGGTCAGGTGGCCGTGCTCAGCGACGGCGTCGCGGCCCTGACCCACCTGGCCGAGGCGTACGAGGCGCTCGAACCCGGGCCGCGCCGGGCACTGGTGGCGCAGATGCTGACCCGGGCGCTGGTGTTCGCCGGCTCCCAGGGCGAGGCGACGCGCTTCGGCTACCGGGTCGCCGACGAGCTGCCGGACGAGCTGGGCGACGAGCGCCAGGGCCTGTTCGGCCTGGCCCGCATCGGCGGTTACATGCACGACGTCGACCCGGCGGTCTGGCGCCGGACGCCCGAACCGGCCGTGACCGGCGACGGCCCCGGCGCGCGGATGCTGGCCGCGGCGCTCGCCTGGGAGGCACTGATCGACGGGGTTGACCGACCGCGCGCCGTCGAGCTGGCCCGGTTCGCCGTCACCGGCGGGGTGCTGACCCGCGCGGACGTCGGGCTGCTCTGGGTGGTCGCCGCAGTCGCGCTGCACCTGGCGGACGAGGACACCGACGCGGTGTTCCAGGACGGCCTGGACCACGTGCACCAGCTTGGCTCCGTGTTCGGGGCGCTGGCCGCCAACATCTGGCGGGCCTATGCCCGCTGGGGGCACGGTGACCTGCGCGAGGCCTACCAGATCTTCCAGCTCGCCAGCGACCAGTCGGCGACCTGGGGGCTGGCCTTCGGCTCCGGCCACAGCGACTCGTACGCCGTCGGCGTCCTGGTCGACATCGGGGACCTCGCGCAGGCCCGGGCGCTGGCGGACGCCATACGTGACAAGCCGCGCTCGCCCGAGGGCATGCGGCTGTTCGGCGAGATGCACGCCAGCCTGCTCATCGCCGAGGGCCGCCACGCGGAGGCGCTGACCAGCCTGGATGAGGTCCGCACGCTGATGGCGCACGCCAGGAACCCGGCCTGGCGGCCCTGGCACTCACTGCGCGCCCAGGCGCTGGCCGGGCTCGGTCAGCGCGACCAGGCCGTCAGCCTGCTCAGGGGCGAGCTCGCCGCGGCCCGCGCGTGGGGCACGCCGACCGCCGTCGGCCGCACGCTGCGCCTCCTCGGCGAGATCCGCGCCGGTAACGGCGGCGGCAGCAGCGGTGAGGGTAACCGCGACGGTGACGGGGGCCTCGCCGAGCTCCGGGAGGCCGAGGCGCTGCTCGCCCCGACGCGGGCTCGGCTGGAGCACGCGCGTGCCCTGCGTGCCCTGGCGAGCCGCCTCGTCACCCCACGGACCCCGGCTACACAGGCGAGGCCGGCCACCGCGGACCCGGGGGACCGGGAGCGGGCCCGGGAGCGGGAGCGGGCCCGGGCGATGCTGGTCCAGGCGGCCGAGCAGGCCTGGCGGTGCGGCGCGACCGGGCTGTACCGGCGGATCAGCGACCAGCTCACCGGCGCCGGGGAACCCCTGGCGACCCGGCCTCCGGCCCTCGGCCCGACGTCCATCGAGCGGGACGTCCTGCGCCGGCAGGCGGCCGGGGCGGACGAACAGGAGATCGCGGAGGCCCTGTTCGTGACGCCGCACTCGGTCCGGCGGATCCTGGCCTCGGCCCGGGCAGCTCACCCCACCGACGGCGGCCCCACCGACGGCGGCCCCACCGGCGGCGGCCCCACCGGCGGCGGCCCCGCGGGCAGCGCCACGGCGACCTCGGTGCCGAGGCGGTAGCCGTCGGCCAGCGGCAGGTCGTCCCCGCTCCAGAACCGGCCCGGGTCATACCAGTTCGGGCGCCGGCCGGGCAGCAGCAGGCCCATCGCCTCGTAGGTGATCGCGACAACCTCGGCACAGTAGGCGGACTCCAGTCCCACCTGCGCCGATCCGTCCGACGCAGGGCGCTCCTGCGTCGCCATCCCCTGCTCGGGGCCGGGGCCGGGGCCGTCGGGGGCCGGCCGGTGCCGGTGGCGGTGGCTCGCCCAGGCCCGGACCCGGCCCGGTGGGCGCGGCAGCGGCACCCGGCCGCCCAGCCAGCGGGCCGCGAGCCGGGCGGTGGACGGGAACGGCGTGCCGTCCAGCCGGGCGACGGTGCGCAGCACGGCGTCCTCCGCGGCGCGGCCGACGGTCGGGTCCAGCTGCCGCAACCACGCCCGCTGGCCGTACCGGGTGCCCCAGACGACGACAGCCTCGCGCAGGTCGTGGAGCTGCACGCCGCGATGGTGGCCGCCGGTCCAGACGTCCCGCAGCGACCGGCCGAGCTCCGCGTGCCACATCAGCGGCGGCAGGTCCTCGAGCACGACCGCCATCCCGACATGGTTGACGGGGCTGTTCGTCGTCATCTGGATGGCGCGGTCGGCAGCACTGCGCCCGCGGAAGACCCACAGGTCACCGGTGCGGGTGAGGTCCACCGCCTGGTCGAGGGTCAGGGGGGTTCCGACCATGGCCCCAGCCTAGGGGGTCGCGGTTCCGTAGCCTGAGCAGTTGACGTCCTCCCCCGTGTGGACGCGGGAGATTCCAACTCCTACACGCCCACAGAGGAAGGGGGTGCGGAAGGTTGAGGTTCGCGGTTCACCGGCACGGCCAACACCGTGCCTCCCCGCGCGGTCA
>NZ_JBFLUG010000198.1:0-10336 GCF_041008525.1 Parafrankia sp. FMc2
GGGTACGGCTTACGTTCCACCATGTCTTCCAGCAGAACGCACCAGCCCCCACACGCAACACGATCAACCCCGCACGCCAGACATCACCTCAACCCGAAACCCAGCGAACCCGTACAGAACACCCTCTCAGCGTCGGGTAGCTCCCGGTCAGGCCAAATCGTTCCCAAGGTCCCCGGTGATCCCAAATCTGGCGATCATCGTGGGGACGCGCGCCGAACCATCCTCAGCGGTGCCCTAGGCTGATGAGATCGGGGCTTGCTGGGTTGGCTAGAGGGGGTCGTATCCATGTCGCCAAGCGTCGGCGCAGGTCATGCGCTGCATGGCTGCGCCGTTAGGCCGTCCAGCCGGGCAGCGATGTCATGATGGCGTGCGGTATCGATCTCGATCTCTTGCTGCGGCTGCGGCTCGTGGTCGCGCGCTTCGGGGAGATGGACGGCGCGCGATGGTGGAACTCCAGAGGTCAGCTGGGGAAACGGGGCGTGACGACGCTGCGGCGCGGGTTCCCTCGGACTCATCGGTTCGCACAGGCGCGTTCAGTGTTCACGCTGGCGGCCCACCGGTGCGATGAGATCTACAACCCGCTGGGCAGCGTCACTCTCTGGCGTCTTCCAGCTACGATCGAGGAGGAGTTCGACGCGCGATGGGAGCAGTGGCTCGACCACGCCGAGACCTGGTCCCCGTTCTTTGAACAGCTTGCGTCACCCGGCGACAGAAGCCTGGCCGAGACCTTGGGTTCTCTGGGCCTGGTTGGTGCGAAGGACCTCGCGGCCGCGGAGAAGCTGAGTCGTCCCGCGGAGGCCCGCGCGGTGAAGCTGCCAGCTGCGTTCTCCGGCACTGACGACGACGTCCGCCTGCTAGCGTTGGGCTTCGGGCATGGGGAGATCGGTAACTTGGTCGTCCCCTTCGCCTATGAACTGGCCACCACATGACGCTCCCGTCCCGGGCGCAGGTCGTCTCCTCGTTCACTGTCGTGAAGGGCGCGATGATCAATGAGACCTACGGTGTCTTTAAGGGCTGGGACTTCACCGTGTCGAAGCGGGAGAACCTCGACCGGCTGCGCAACCGGAACACAATCGGTGCCAGCAGTCTCACCTGGCTGCGCGACGTCGCCAAGGTGCTCAACCGGCGGTTCCAACCTGACGCCCAGGACAAGCCCCTGGTGATGTTGGCGCAGGCTGGTTGCCCGCTCGACGAGTGGAAGCCGCTGCTGCTCTGGCACATGACCCGTGACGAGTTCCTTGTCCGTGACTTCCTGCGGAATTGGCTCTTCCCCGCCCGTGTGGCCCAGGTAGCCCGGGTCCGTGTCGGTGACGTCGTCTCCTACCTTGCCGGCGTCGGAGACCGGGGAGCTGTGACCGAGCACGCCTGGTCGGAGACAACCACCAAGCGGGTCGCGGCCGGGCTGTTGAAGATGGCCGCGGACTTCGGGCTGTTGCGAGGCGGGGCGGCGAAAGAGTTCACTACCTACCATTTGCCGGACCGCAGCTTCCTTTACCTGCTGCATGCGCTGCGCGACGAGGCATCCAATCCGGGGAAGATCGTCGGCTCTCCGGATTGGCGACTGTTCCTGATGGGCCCCGCGGACGTCGAGGCAGAGCTGCTTCGGCTGCACCAGTACCGCAAGCTTGACTACCAGGTGGCAGGCAGTCTCGTCGAACTGTCACTCCCCTGCGTGGATGCCGTGAGCTACGTGAAGATGATGGTGTCGTGACCGATCGCACCTTCACGCACCGGCTTCAGGAAGTCCTCGAGCCGATCCTCCAGTCGGATGACCCGAGGCGGAAGCTCAGCGCGTACAACGACATGCCCTACGCGCTGTTCGTCTACGACCCGGAGCACGAGTTCCAGCTGCGCGGTCAGGTGAGGATGCTCGGAACCCGCCTGGAGCAGCATGGGAAGAGGGTGCACCTGGTATCGCTGGCCGAGTGCCTCGAGGAAGCTATGCTCGCCACCAACTCGTTCGAGGAGTGGTACGCCGTCGAGCGCGAGCACGGCGTCAACCTGGTCATCCAGACCATCACCGAGGTTCTCGCCGACTACGCGCCGCTCATCGACCTGGTCGCCAAGCGCCTGCCGGCAGACCCGGACCCGACACGTGACGTCGTGTTCATCCGCCGGGCGGGTGCGCTGTTTCCTGCCTACCGGACCTTCTCGCTGCTGGAACAGCTCAAGGGCAGGCTGCATGTGCCGACGGTGCTGTTCTACCCAGGCCACCGGGAGGGGCCGGCGGGACTGCGCTTCATGGGCGAGCTCGACGCCGAGCACAACTACCGACCCAAGATCTTCTGAGATGGACTGCTCTCGATGACCACGCCCCAGACCATCAGAGGCCTCTTCGCCAGGGACATCGACCGGCGGATCGAGGAGGTCATCAAGGTCGACCAGGCCGCGGACGAGATCCTCCGCGAGGAGATCGACGAGTACGTCGTCACCGACGCGATCCGCCGCCACTACACCGAGATCTTCGATGCGTACGAGCAGACGCCGAACAAGCCGCACGAGGGGATCGCGGTCTGGGTCTCCGGATTCTTCGGCTCCGGTAAGTCCAGCTTCGCGAAGATGCTCGGCCTGTCGATCGAGGATCGGAAGGTCGCCGGCGATCCTGCCGGCGAGCTGTTCGCACGGAAGTTCGACAGTGACAACCGGATCCGTACGCTCCTGCGACTGATCAACGAACGGATCCCCACCCACGCGGTCATCTTCGATGTGTCCACGGACCGCGGTATCCGCAGCGGCAACCAGACTCTGACCGAGATCATGTACGGGCTTTTCCTACAGAGCCTCGGCTACGCGAAGGACCTGGACCTTTCCGAGCTGGAGATCTCGCTCGAGGGCGAAGGCCGGCTCGACCGCTTCGAAGAGACGTATCGCGAGATCTTTCGTGGCAAGGAATGGAACAAGGAGAAGGGTAAGGTCGCCTTCGCCCTGAGCCAGGCGAGCAGGGTCATGCACGACCTGGAGCCCGAGACCTACCCCGAAGCGGACTCCTGGGTGCGTGCTGTGCGAGGCCGGACAGATGTCTCACCCCGCCGGCTCGCGGAGCGCGCGACCGAACTGATGAACCGGCGTAGGCCGGGACGCAGCCTCATGTTCGTCGTGGACGAGGTCGGCCAATTCGTCGCCCGCGACGTCCAGAAGATGTTGGACCTGCAGGCGATCGTGCAGAGCCTCGGGGTTCGCGGGCGTGGCCGCCACTGGCTGGTCATCACATCGCAGGAGAAACTGACCGATCTGGTCAGCGGCCTGGACAGCAACCGGATCGAGCTGGCCCGCCTCATGGACCGCTTCCCGCTGCAGGTGCACCTGGAGCCGTCCGACATCTCCGAGGTGACCAGCCGCCGGGTACTCGCGAAGAACGCGACCGCCCAGGACAGCCTCGGCACGCTCTTCGACGAGCACCGGGGCCGTCTCGAAGCACTCACCCAGCTGCGCGCCGATATCACGTTGCCCGAGCTGACTCGGGACGCGTTCGTCAGCCTGTACCCGCTGCTGCCCTACCAGATCGACCTCATCATCCAGATTGTCTCCGGCCTGCGCACCCAGGGCGGGGCGAGCCGGCACGTCGGTGGCGCGAACCGGACCATCATCAAGCTCGCCCAGCAACTGCTGATCCACCCGGACGTCAGGCTGGCTGACAGGCCGGTAGGCGATCTGGTGCGCCTCGACCAGGTCTACGACCTGGTCGAGAACAACATCGGTTCGGAAATCAGGGCGAAGATCACCGCCATCGCCCACGAGTTGCGCCACCCCCAGGCGCAGGCCGTAGCCAAGGTCATCTGCCTACTCCAATACGTGCGTACCGTTCACCGCACGCCGGAGAACATCGCCGCCGCGTTGCTGCCCGACGTCACGGCCGACTCTCCGCTCGCCTCGGTACGGGAGGCGCTCGTCAAGCTCGTCGAGACGCGCAAGGTCCGCCTTGGCGACGATGGTTACCGCATCCCGACGCCGGCCGAGGATGACTGGGAGCGGGTGCGTAACGGCATCAGTCCATCGCCAGCCGACACCCACAGCCTCTACGCCGATGTCCTGCGCGGCTTCTGGGAGCCGACGCCGACACACCGCCTCCAGGATGCACGTGCTTTCAAGGCTGGACTCGCCGTCTACGGCCGGGAGGTCCTAGACGGCAACTTGGTGTTCCACTTCCACCTAGCCCAGGAAGGCAGAGAGTTCGATGCACAGGCGACCGAGCTACGGGCCCGCAGCCAGATAGAGAGACAGAAGGTCTTCTGGGTGGTCGCTCTCAGCGATGCCATCGACCGGGAGGCCGTTGAGCTCTTCCGCTCGCAGGAGATGCTCCGCGGCAAGGAACGCGAGGCGCGGGGTGAGGACACCGCAGCGTTGATGGCCGAGGAACGGCAGCGCCAGCGACGCCACCAGGAGGAGCTGCGCCGCCGGCTGCGGACGGCCTGCCTCGCCGGGTCCGTCTACTTCCGCGGCAACGACCGGACTCCCGACGACCGTGGCGATGTGCGCCGGGCGGCGGCGGACATCCTCGAGAAGGCACTCCCCGACGTCTTCGAGCGGTTCAAGGACGCGCCGGTCAAGGCCGCCGACGCACGCAAGGGCGTCGAGGCGCTCTTCACCGCGCACGATCTTCGCGGACTGCCGGGGGTTTTCACCGCGCTCCGGCTGCTTCGCGACGAGCAGGGCAAACCGGTGTTCCAGGTTGACATGGACCCGTTGAAGACGGTCCTCACCCAGATCGAGGCGCGGACCAGCTACGGGGAGGCCGCGACCGGGCGGTACCTGGCCGAGGAGTTCGCCAAGGAGCCGTTCGGCTGGGAGTTCGAGATTGTCCGGCTACTCGTCCTGTCCCTGCTGCGCGCGGAGAAGATCGACGCGACGAGCCGGGGCAGGGTCATCGACTCCGTGGTAAGCATCGACGCCCGCGAGGCACTCGACAACAACAACCTCTTCCGCCATGCGTCCTTCCGACCGCGCAAGGGAATCGATGGGGACGAACTCGCCGATGCGCTGGGCTACTTCCAGGAAACCTTTGGTGAGGACATCACCGAACTCAAGGAGAGCCGGGTCGCCGAGCAGCTTCGCGCCGAGGTCGGGAGACACGATGACTCCGTCTCGGTAGCCCGCGACCTGCTGGTTCGCCACCAGCTCCCCGGCGAGACGATGCTCGAGGACGCGCTCGGGCTGTTCAGGGCAATCATGAACGGCTCGACCGACAACGCCATCACCACCTTTAATTCCAGCTACCGCGCGATCAAGGAGGCGATAGTCCGCGCGGGCGAACTGCGCCAGGCCCTCACGGAGCCGCGGCTGGCCGACCTCGGGCGGGCCCGACGGGCCCTAGAGGTCGCCTGGCCGCTCCTCAGGGACGAGGCCGGCGTTGATCAAGCACTGGAGTCGAGCGCTGCCGAACTCGGGGACCTGTTCGCCCGGGAGACCTTCTTCCGTGACCTGCCCGCGATCGCCCAGCACTCCCGCACAATCGAGCGTGAATACGAGCGCCGTTTCGACGACGCGCAGCAGGCGCGCGTCGACGCCTACAGGAAGGCGCTCGACCTGCTAACCGCACAGCCGGGCTGGTCCGAGGTCGACGAAGACGTGCGGGCCGAGATCGCCGCACCGCTCGTCGCCGGCGCGAAGCCGCTCCCGTCCGACGCGTCGATCTCGCTGCTCCGCTCGGAGCGGGACGCCTGCGAGACGCGACTGCGGACGGCGATCGAGAGGCTGCAACGGATCATCGAGGGCGACCGGCTGGCGGCCGTCCGTGTCGGGGCATACTTCAGCGGTGGCATCGAGACCGAGGAACAGCTCGATGCAGCTCTGTCAGGCCTTCGGGAGGAATGTGCTCGGCTGATCGGGGCCGGCAAGAAGGTCGTGGTCTCATGACCGTCCTGGTGAATCTTGAAGAGCTGGCCAGGCGGGAGAACGAGCAGACCGAGTGGAAGGAGAACGTCGCCGACCCTGACAACGTGGTGGCCACCCTGTCTGCCTTCGCCAACGACCTGCAGAACCTCGGCGGCGGCTACGTCGTCTGCGGGGTGCGGGAGGAAAAGGATGAGCACGGCTTCCCGCGGCTGCGCCGGATCGGGCTGACGGCGAACAGGCTCAAGGAGATCGAAGGCAGCGTTCTGGGTCTGTGCCGTACGAACGTCTCGCCGCCGATCACCCCTCTCGTCGAGGAGATCGAGACCGACGACCCGCGCCTGCGGATCCTGGTCTTCCTGCAGCCGGCGACGACCAGCGCGCACACCTTCCGCAAGCGCAACGACGGCGCGAAGCACTACGTCCGGGTGAGCCGGGAAACCCGTGAGGCCCGTAACGGGACGCTCAAGGACCTTCTGGTCCGCAAAGGCGCTCTGGAGCCCTGGGATCGCCGGCCGTGCAACGGCGCGATCGAGACCGACCTCGACCTCCTCGCCCTGCGGGAGTTCCTGCAGCGGATGGGCCGGTTCTCTGCCGAGCAGGGCGTGGCGCCCTATCTCTCCCCGGATTACCCCCTGAGCACGCTCGTCCCACCGCTGCTGGTCGCCGAGCCTCTGACCGGCGTCCTGCGGCCCCGGAACTTTGCCGTGCTGCTGTTCGGCCGGAACCCGCAGCGGTTCATCCCGGGCGCGGTCACGATGTTCTCGATCTATCCCGGTACTGACCGCTCCGACCGGCACGCGGAACGGCACGAACTGGACGGAAACCTGGTCGAGCAGGCGCTGAGGCTGACGGAACTGCTCGACGTCCAGTCGTACACCGCCTTCGACAAGGCGGACCCGAAGGCGCCGAACGCGATCAAGTACCCGCCGAGCGCGCTCTACGAGGCACTCGGGAACGCGCTGGCACACCGGGACTACGAACTGGTCGACCCGACCCGGCTGACGGTGTTCGCGGACCGGATAGAGGTTTCCTCCCCAGGCCCGCTGCCAACGGGCGTCGACCTTGAGGCACTGCGGGCGGGAAACGCCCCGCCGAAGTGGCGGAACCAGGCCCTCGCATGGTTCTTCGCCCGCCTGCAGCTCGCGCAGGGCGAGGGGCAGGGGATCCCGACGATCCTGCGGGCGATGCGGGAGGAGGGCAACCCGCCGCCGGTCTTCGACGCTGATCAGATCCGGGTGGTCGTCACGTTGCCGGCCCACCCGCGGCACGCGATCCTGCGTGACCTGCGCGCCGCCGAGCAGGCTCTGGTCCTCGGCGACCTGGAACGGGCACGGTCGCAGGTCGAGGGCGTGCTCGACCGGGACCCGCTGAACTTCCGGGCCGTCCAACTTTTCGCCGAGGTCCACCAGGCCAGGCGGGACCCAGCCGCCGTCGCAGCCTGGGTCAGCTCACGCCTGGACGAACTCGACGGGCTGCCATCGCAGGTGCTGCTGGCCCTCGGCGAGGCCGTCGGGTCCGAGCAGGCCACCGACGAGGGTCGACGCATTGCGATCCGCCTGCTCGACCGCGCCGCCACCGGCCGGCTGCAGGAAGACACGGTGCGACGGATCGTCCTGGCGCTGCGGCGGGCGGCCGAGGACGAACGGGCCTTCTCCCTTCTCGACGGGCAGTTGCTGGCTCGCCCGGAGTGGGCAAGCAATCCGCTCATGCTCCAGTTGCGTGGTGACACGCTTAGCGGGATGGCGCGGCGATGCCGTGCGATGGCCAGGAACCCGGAAGCCGCACCAACGACCCGGGCCCGGGCCTGGCAGGAGTTCCACTCCTACCTCGACCGAGCGGAACATGACCTTCGCGCCGCGCTCGTTCTCAGCGTCGACGCGCGCCTGCGCGAACAGCTCACGAACAGCATCACCGTGGTGGACAAGCTACGCCGAGAGGAGCGACCGCCCGAGGATGCGGAGCCGGGCGCTGCCAGCGGGGACAAGGGGTAGTCGAAGATGGACAAACAGACACGGGGCGCCATCGAATCGGCGACACGCCGGGCGCGCCGGCTCCTGGAAGAGGACTTTGCCTTTCAGCTCGACGGCAAGTTCGACATCCGCCGCGATGCCGTGGCCGATGCACCCGGCGCGCACCTGAACCCGCGACAGGTCTTCCAGCGGGAGCGGATCATGGCAGCGCTGGGCCACAAGCAGGCGGCAGGCATGTCGGTCGCCGACGCGGTGACGGACTATGTCCGTGATGCCGCCTTCACCACACTCAACCGGTTCGTCGCGCTCAAGATGCTCGAGCGGCGCGGCCTGGTGCAGACGTGTGTCTCCAAGGGCGAGGAGTCGCAGGGCTTCGAGGAATTCTGCCTGCTTGCGCCCGGGCTACCGTTGCTGCCGGAGAGCGCCGGCTACCGGCTCTATATTGAGTCGCTGTTCGATGAGCTCTCCACCGAGGTGAAGGTACTCTTCGACCGACGCGACCCCGCGTCGGTGCTCTGGCCACGGCGGGCCGCCTTCGAGGAGCTGCTCGGCAGCATCAACGACCCGAGTCTCGATGGCGTCTGGGGCGAGGACGAGACGATCGGCTGGGTCTACCAGTACTTCAACAGCGCCGACGAGCGCCGGCAGATGCGAGACGAGAGCCAGGCGCCCCGTAACAGCCGCGAGCTGGCCATCCGCAACCAGTTCTTCACCCCACGCTACGTCGTGCAGTTCCTGACCGACAACACCCTCGGCCGGATCTGGTACGAGATGCGCGGCACCAAGACCACACTCGCGGAGAAGTGCGAGTACATGGTCCGCCGACCAGGCGAGACGTTCGCCCCACGGACGAAGAAGGACCCCCGCGACCTGCGCATCCTCGACCCGGCCTGCGGCAGCGGCCACTTCCTGCTCTACGCGTTCGACCTCCTCGTCACCATCTACGAGGAGGCCTACGTCGACCCGGCGAGCCCGGCCAGCGATGACACGGGTTGCCGCCTCGCCGAAGACTATGCTGACCTTGCCGAGTTGCGCGCGGCCCTGCCCGGCCTGGTGCTCCGGCATAACCTGCATGGCGTCGACATCGACCCCCGCTGCGCCCAGATCGCCCAGCTCGCCCTCTGGCTCCGCGCACAACGCGCCTATGACGACTTCGAGGTCGGACGTAGCGCGCGGCTACCGATCCGACGCACCAACGTCATCCTTGCCGAGCCCCTGGTAGCCGACGGCGGCATCGCCAAGGACTTCCTCGACCGTCTGGAGAACAAGGAACTGGCGGCGGCGTTTATTGAGTTCAAGGATGAACTGGCCCTAGCCGGCGACCTCGGCGTGCTTCTCCGCATCGAGAAGCGTCGGGCTGTGCTGGCGCCTGGCTATGAGAGCGATTTGTTCACAGCGGAGGGAGATCCTCTGCGTAAGGCTCTCGACAGCTACAGCAAGGACGAAGTCACCCGAGCCAATACTCGCCGCCGCCTCTTCGCAGACGACGCCACTCAGGGGCTTGGTCTCCTCGATCTCACCAGCAAAAAGTATGATGTCGTCCTGATGAACCCTCCCTTTGGCGCTCCCAGCGTTCATGCGAAGAAGATCTTCGAGCAAGCCTACCTTCGAACGAAGATCGACATCTACGCCGCTTTCGTAGAGCGTGGTATAGAACTACTGTCTTCTCGTGGTCGCCTCGGAGCCATTACCTCCCGCACTGGCTTCTTCTTGTCAAGATTCCAGGCCTGGCGCGAAGAGATTCTTCTTAAAACCGCTCCGCCCGCCGTCGTAGCTGATCTCGGCCCAGGAGTGCTCGACAGTGCGATGGTGGAGACCGCTGCCTACTGCCTGGAGCTGGCATCATGACGCTGATTTTTCGAGTAATCGACTCCTCGGCGGATGGCAAGTCGGAGAATCTTCTGGAGGCAGTGACACAAGCCAATGGCGGTATCGAATCTTCGACGGACATCTATGCGTGCGAGCCGGAAAACTTCTCCACCGTTCCGGGGAGTCCATTTTCATACTGGACTACAGACGCAATCAGGGCTACATTTACAAGAATCCCATCATTTAAGCAAGGTTATCTTGCGACGCGCGGCGCTTATACGACGGACGACTTTCGATTCTACCGACTTTCATGGGAGGTCTCTGACGCCGATATTCGTGGCGGAAGTGGATCCGAATCTACAGGCCACAGATATGTCAATCTAGCCAAGGGTGGATCCTTCGCCGATTTCTACTCTGACGTTCATCTTGTCGTTCGCTGGCAGAGTTCCGGCGCAGAGGCGAAAGCATTCCTCTCATCCTATCGCCAAAAGAAGGGGTGGGGCACCGACTGGTCTGCATGTCTAAACGGGTACAGCCACTACCTTCGCCCGGGCCTTACGTGGTCGCTCCGCACCCAAAAAGGCCTCAACGTGCGCGTAATGCCTGCAGAATGCATATTACACACAAGGGTCCCGCAATCTTCGCAAAGAACGACGACATCGAGACGCTCTTGTCGGTTCTAGCAGTCACCAACAGTTCAACATTTCGCTACCTTGTTGAATTGC
>NZ_JBFLUG010000199.1:0-10247 GCF_041008525.1 Parafrankia sp. FMc2
ACCCACCCTGCCGGGAGAACTCCACAAAACCCACCGGCGTCGACATCACCGTCACCCCACCCACCAACCCCAGCGAACACTCCCCCACCCGCAACGACCGCACCGCCAGATGCAACGCCACCAACGACGACGAACACGCCGTATCCACCGTCACCGCCGGACCCGCCAGACCGAGGGTGTAGGAGATCCGCCCGGACATCACACTGTTCGCGGTCCCGGTCGCCAGATATCCCTCGGTGCGCTCCGGCTCGTGCGCCAGCAGGGAGACGTAGTCGTGAATGTTGGCGCCGACAAAGACCCCCGCGTCACTGCCCCGCAGTGACGTCGGGTCGATATTGGCCCGCTCCAACGCCTCCCACGACACCTCCAGCAACAGACGCTGCTGCGGATCCATCGCCAACGCCTCCCGCGGCGACACCCCGAAGAACTCGGCGTCGAAGTCGGCGGCGTCGTACAGAAAACCGCCCGACCGCACGTACGACCGGCCAGGGTGACCCGGCACCGGATCGAAAAGGCCCTCCACATCCCAACCGCGGTCCACCGGAAAACCGGACACCGCGTCCACACCCTCGACCGCCACCCGCCACAGATCCCCCGGCGACCCCACGCCACCGGGAAAACGGCATCCCATACCCACGATCACCACCGGATCGTCCGTCGCCGCGGGCAGGGCGACGGGCGTCGCGGTCGCAGCTTTCGCGCCAACGGGGGCGGTGGCGCCGGGCAGCTCGTCCTGGAGGTAGGCGGCGAGGGCGGCCGGGGTGGGGTGGTCGTAGACGACGGTGGTGGGTATCCGCAGCCCGGTCCGCTCCGCCAGGCGGGTGCGCAGCTGGACGGCGGTGAGCGAGGTCGAGCCGAGCTCGCTGAGCGTGCGGTCCGCGGGGACCTGGTCCGCGGAGTCGTAGCCGAGGATGGCCGCGGTCTCCGAGCGGACGACGTCCAGCAGCTGCCGCCGCCAGTCGGCGTCGGACGTCCCGGCGGGCCGACCGAGAAGCTCCGGCGCGCCGCCCACTGCCGCGCCGCCCGCACCAGGCGCGGCGGCAGCGCCGCCCGCCGACGCGATGGCGGGCGGCGGGTTCAGGGCGGCGTCGGCCTCGGGGAGGTCGGCGAGCAGCGGGCTGGGGCGGGCGGCGGTGAAGGTCGGCGCGAACCGCTCCCAGTCGACGTCCGCCACCGTCAGGCAGCCGGCGGTGCCACCCGCCCGCTCCAACGCGGCGACCGCGGGGCCCGGGGGCAGCGGGATCAGCCCGCGGTCGCGGAGGTGGCCGGCGACCGTCGGGTCGACGGCCATGCCGCCCTCCGCCCACGGACCCCAGGCCAGCGCGGACGCCGCCAGCCCCCGCGCCGCGCGGCGCACCGCCACCGCGTCGAGGTAGGCGTTGCCCGCGCTGTAGGCGCACTGGCCGCCGCTGCCCCACGTGGAGGCGATGGAGGAGAACAGCACGAACGCGTCGAGCTCCCGGTCGCCGAGCAGCTCGTCGAGGTTGCGGGCACCGGCGACCTTGCCGGAGAGCACGTCGGCGAACGTGGCGACGTCGACGTCACGCAGCGCCGTGAACTCTCCGGCGACGCCGGCCGCATGCACCACGGCGGTGAGCGGGCAGTCCGCCGGGACGCCCGCGAGCACGGCGGCGAGCGCGTCCCGGTCCGCCGCGTCGCAGGCGACCACGGTGGCCTCGGCGCCCCGCCGGGCCAGGTCCGCCACCAGTTCGGGCGCGCCGGGCGCCGCCGCGCCGCGCCGGCCCGTCAGGACGAGGCGCGTGGCACCCCGGTCGGCACACCAGCGGGCCACGGCTGCGCCCAGTGCCCCCGTCCCGCCGGTGATCAGCACGGTGCCGCGGGGGCGCCAGGCGTCACCCTCCGCGTGGTCGTCGGGCCGGGCGCGGGTGAGCCGCCGCGCGAAGACGCCCGAGGCGCGGATCGCGACCTGGTCCTCGCCGGAGGTGCCCGCCAGCACCGCGACGAGCCGGCGGGCTGCCGCCTCGTCGGGGTCGGCGGGCAGATCCACCAGGCCGCCCCAGGCGCGCGGCAGCTCCAGCGCGGCGACCCGTCCCAGGCCCCACACCTGTGCCTGGACCGGGCCGACCGGGCCAGCCGCCGCACCCCCGTCTCCTGGGCCCTCAGCGCTGCCGGGGCCGTCGGCAGCGGGCACCGCGCCGCGCGTCGCGCACCACAGCGGGGCCGCGACACCGGCGTCGCCGAGTGCCTGCAGCAGCACGAGAGTGGCCGCGAGCCCACGCGCAAGCGCCGGATGATCGGACCGCTCGCGCTCGTCGAGAGCCACCAGGGAAAGCACACCGGCGAGCGGGACGTCGCCGCCGGCCACCTCGGCGAGGCGAGCGGCCAGCGAGGCGCGGTCGACGCCGGCGGCGTCCGGGTCGAGCGTCAGGACCGCGGCGACCTGGCCGCCACCACTCTCGATCCCGCGCACGCACCAGTCGACGAGATCACCGTGGACGGGTTCGCCGGGAACAACCAGGAGCCACCGGCCGAGCGGCGTGTCCGCGGCCGGCAGCGCCACCGGCCGCCACAGCACCCGGTACCGCCAGCCGGCGAGGGCCTCCTGGTCACGGCGGCCCGCGCGCCACGCCGCGAGCGCGGGCAGGGCGGTGCGCAGGGCGGCGTCCGGGTCGACGTCGACGACCTCGGTGAGGTCGCCGCGGTCCACCGCGTCCCAGAAGGCCGCGTCGACGGCCCGGCTCGCCTCGCCCGCCTGCCCGCCGACACCCGGGGCGCCCGGCGCTCCCGGGGCACCCGGCCCGCGCGCCGCACCCGAAGCGCTGTTCAGCCGTGGCGCGGCGGGCAGGATGTCACCCAGCCAGAAGCGCCGGTGTTCGAAGGGGTAGGTCGGCAGATCCACCCGGCGGGCACCGGTGCCGGCGAAGTACGCCGACCAGTCGACGGCCACACCGCAGACACCCAGCTGGGCGAGGGCGCGGGCCAGGGCCGGCTCCTCGGCGGAGTCGCGGCGCAGGGTCGGGACGAAGGCGGCGCCGGCGTCGTCCGGCAGGCACTCCTGCCCCATGCCGGTGAGCGCCGCGTCCGGGCCGAGCTCGAGGAACGTCCGCACGCCCCGCTCGTGGAGGCGGTCGACACCGTCCCGGAACCGCACCGCGGACCGGACCTGGCGGACCCAGTACTCGGCGGAGCACAGTTCGTCGGCGGTGACGATCTCCCCGGTGAGGTTGGAGACGATGGGGATCGTCGGGGGCCGCAGGCCCAGCCCGTCGACGACGGCCCGGAAGGACGTGAGCATCCCGTCCATGTGCGCCGAGTGGAACGCGTGCGAGACCTGCAGCCGGGTCGCCTTCCCGCCCTGCGCCCGCCACCGCCGCGCGATCTCCAGGACGGGCTCCGCGTCCCCGGAGATGACCACCGAGGCCGGCCCGTTCACGGCGGCGACATCCACCTGACCCGCGCCGGTCCACGCGGCGATCAGGTCGAGTGCCTGCTCCTCGGACGCCCGCAACGCGACCATCGCGCCGCCGCCGGGCATGGCCTGCATCAGCCGGCCGCGGGCGGCCACCAGCGTGCAGGCGTCGTCCAGCGTGAGAACACCGGCGACGTGTGCGGCGGCCAGCTCGCCGATCGAATGGCCGAGCAGGAAGTCCGGCTGTACGCCCCAGGAGCCGAGCAGTTCGAAGAGCGCCACTTCCAGCGCGAACAGCCCCGGCTGGGTGAACTCGGTCCGGTCCAGCGCCGCATCTGACGGGCGACCTGCCTCGATGTCGGTGACCGAGTCGTCGGTGACGACCGAGTCGTCGGTGACCGAGCCGCCGGGGGGGTCCTCCGCGGCTTGGGCGCCGAAGACGACCTCACGCAGTGGTCGGGTGAGGTGCCGGTCGAAGCCGGCGCACACGGCGTCGAACGCGGCGGCGAACACCGGGAAGCGGGCGTGCAGCTGCCGGCCCATGCCCAGGCGCTGCGCCCCCTGGCCGGTGAACAGGAACGCGAGACGGTCGGTGTGCTGCCCGGGGCGCGCCGTGCCACGGATCAGCGCGGCCGACGACGCGCCGCGGGTCAGCGCCTCGAGGCCGCGCAGCATGCCGTCGCGGTCCGCGGCGACGACAGCGGCACGGTGCTCGAGGGTCGCCCGGCCCGTCGCGAGGGACCAGCCGACGTCCACCAGGCTCGGCTGCGGCTCGCCCGTCACCCGGGCCAGCAGCCGGGCGGCCTGCTCCCGCAGCGCCGACTCCGACCTGGCCGAGAGCAACCACGGCAGCCAGGACGAGGACGGCCCGGTCGGTACAGGTATCACGGGCGTCACGGGGGGCACGGGTCTCACGCCTGGTGCGCTCGGGGCGTCCGAGGTGGTCGGGGCTGGCGGTGGTTCCTCCAGGATGACGTGGGCGTTGGTGCCGCTGACCCCGAAGGCGGAGACGCCGGCGCGGCGCACCCGGGAGCCGTCCGGCTGCCAGGCGACCGGCTCGGTCAGCAGGCGCACCAGACCGGCCGACCAGTCGACGCGGGAGGACGGGGCGTCCACGTGCAGGGTGCGCGGGAGCTGGCCGTGCCGCAGGGCCAGCACCATTTTGATCACCCCGCCGACGCCGGCGGCGGCGACGGTGTGCCCGACGTTCGACTTGAGCGAGCCCAGCCACAGCGGCCGGTCGGCCGGCCGGTCCTGCCCGTAGGCGGCGAGGAGCGCCTGCGCCTCGATCGGGTCGCCGAGCCGGGTCCCGGTGCCGTGCGCCTCCACGACGTCCACGTCGGACGGTGTGACACCGGCGCTGGCCAGGGCCGCCCGGATCACCCGCTGCTGCGCCGGCCCGCTGGGCGCGGTCAGCCCGTTGGACGCCCCGTCCGAGTTCACCGCGCTGCCGCGGACGACGGCGAGCACCGTGTGACCGCGGCGGCGGGCGTCCGACAGCCGTTCCAGCACCACCACCGCGGCGCCTTCGGCCCAGCCAGTGCCGTCCGCCGCCTGCGCGAAGGACTTGCAGCGGCCGTCGGGCGCCAGGCCCTGCTGGCGACTGAACTCCACGAGGACGTCGATCGTCGCCATCACGGTCGCGCCGCCGGCGAGGGCCAGCGTGCACTCGCCGGCGCGCAGCGCCTGCGCCGCCAGGTGCAGGGCCGTCAGCGACGACGAGCAGGCGGTGTCGACGGTGATCGCCGGCCCTTCGAGGCCGAGGGTATAGGCGACCCGGCCGGAGGCGACGCTGGGCAGCGTCCCGCTCATCAGATGGCCTTCGACGCTGGCCGGAGCGTCCCGCCAGGGCGGGCTGTAGTCGGCGACGGCGATGCCGGTGAACACCCCGGTCGGGCTGCCGCGCAGCGAGAACGGGTCGATGCCCGCGCGTTCGAGCGCCTCCCAGGAGACCTCCAGCAGCAGCCGCTGCTGCGGGTCCATCGCGAGCGCCTCGCGGGGCGCGATCCCGAAGAACGCCGCGTCGAAACCGGCGGCGTCGTCGAGGAAGCCGCCCTGGCTGGTGTAGAACGTGCCCGGCCGGCTCGGGTCGGGGTCGAAACTGCCGACGATGTCCCAGCCGCGGTCGGTGGGCAGGTCGACGACGGCGTCGCGCCCGTCGGCGACCAGTTCCCACAGATCCTCGGGCCCGCGGACACCGCCCGGGAACCGGCACGCCATCGACACGATCACGACAGGGTCGTCCGCGGCGCTCCCGCCCGGACGGGCTTCCGCACCAGGCCCGTCGGGACCGGCCTGGTCGGACCTGAGCGACCGTAGGATCCGCTCCCGGAGATAGCCCGCGAGACGTTCCGGGGACGGATGGTCGAACAGCAGCGTGGCGGGCAGTTCCAGACCCAGCTCGGCGCCGAGTGCGTCCCGGAAGCCGGCGGTGTTCCCGCCGCCGAGCCCCAGCCGGCGGAACGGAACCTGCGGGTCGAAGGCAGCCGGCTGCTCACCTGCCGCAACCGGGCCACGGACGGCGGCCTGCGCACCGACAGCCCGGCCGACCTCACGGCGCAGCAGATCCAGCAGGATCCGGCGCTGTTCGGCCTCCGCCAGCCCGAGGAACATCTCCCGCCAGGTGGAACCGTGCTGTCCAGCCAACGTTTCTCCCAGGATGGAGGTCCGGCGCATGGAGGCAGGCTTAACCGCCGAAATCAGGTGCCGAGAAACAGGATTCAGCCCGATGACAGAAACCACGACGCGATCAGGTCGGACCTGATATGCGGTTCGCCCAGCCGGGCATTGGCCCGACAGACGGATCCACGCCACCCGGAAATCAGAACGTCATGATCAGGGATGGCCGATCAGGATCGCCTCGATCCGGGCCAGCAGCAGCATTCCCGTGGCCGCCCTCTCCCGCGACGCTCCGCCACGCCGTCGATCATGCGACGGCACCACTCACGAGAAGGCCGGACGAAGCAGTACGGCGCATCCCAGGGCGCGCCGATCAGGGGGCCTGGCTGCCTGAGAACAGCTGCAGCCCGGCAGGCGCCAGGCCCCTGTCACCATAAGACTCTCGAGATTCTGAACCCATACACAGGACTCAACCCACGACACCGTCAGGTGACGTGGATCCCCGCCCCGCGGACCCACCCCTGCTTCCAGTCCCCCGCGTCGCGCTACCTGACCCGATCAGTTGGATGGACATCCCAGTCCACAGTCCAATCGTTTCCGAGAACAGTCACACCGCGTACATAGTCAGCCCGCGCGGCGTCAGCCCGCGCGGCAACGCGGACCCTGAGCAAGAAGGCACCCAGAGGATAGGCACAGGCCGATGAACTCCGCAAGCACGTTCGCGCTTTGTTTCGCGCCCGGCCATCGCGCGGACGGGAACCCGGCGACCGGTTCGAGGCCCACCGAACGCGTCCCGGATCCAGCCGGAAACACCCCTGACCTGGGTAGCAGCGGTACCTGGGTAGCAGCGGACCGCCAGAGCGCCCGGCCCACGAGGCGCGCAGCCGGCGGGACGCCCGCCAGATCCGCATCCGCCGATCGTCATCCGCACCGGACCATCGTCATCCGCTCCGAACCACCCGGGCCCGGGCCGCCGCCACCGCACGGGCCACGACGTCCGCCGGGTCAGCCGCGACGACCACGCCATCGATCTGCCGCTCAGCCACCCGCACCGGCGACCAGTCGAGGCCGAACACCGCCACCCCCCTGCGCTTCGCCAGCAGCGCCTCGATGAGGGTGCCCTCGTTACTGCCGATCGCCACGATCGCGTCGGACGAGTCGACGACCATCTCGTTACGCTTCTGACCGACGCCCGCACAGACCGCGACGCTCAGGTATCGGTTGCCCTCGGCGCGGTCGTGGCCGGGAAGGACGCCGACACAGGTGCCACCCGCCTCACGCACCCCTCGCGCGACGCCCTCCATCACCCCGCCGAGGCCGCCGCACACCACCTGCCCACCCGCCCGGGCCAGCAGGGCCCCCACCTGGCGCGCGAGGTCGTACTGGGTTGAGGTCACGTCGCCAGCCCCAGGACCGATGACACCGACCTGAACGAGGATGGCGCGTTCCGACTCGGGGTGGATCACCGATGCTCCTTCTCCCGGACGTCCTGGTGGACCGGACGGTACGACCGCGGGGCCTCGCGATCGCCTCGACCTGTCCTGATCGGCGGAACCACCCCGGTTGTCCGGCTTACCGGCCGCTACCCAGCCAACACTCTGCAGCCGATCAGGCATCGACCGTAATAGTCGACCGGGCCCGCAGCAGGCCAGCTCGGACCTGTCAGGGATCACCCCCTGCCCCAACCACTGCCGCAGGCAAGAACGCTCTCGATGCTCAGCCGACCACAACCGGCGTCACCGATGTGCATCCGTTCCCGGCCCATTGATGAGATCCGCAGGTTCCGCTTCCCGATACTTCCCGAGTCCGTCCGGATGCTGTCGGAGCCGCAGTTCTTCGCGGAGTTCGGCGACGGCCTGCTCTCGCCCCGAGGCGGACACGAAGCAGTGGCTGCTGAGCTGCCCGCGGTTCCACCTGCACTTCACCCCGACCTCGCCGTCATGGATGAATCTGGTCGAACGCCGGCTCGCTGAACCCACCCGCCGGAAACTCCGCCCTTCGACGCACCGGTCCGTCGTCGAAGTCGAAGCCGACAACCGAAAGTGGATCAACGTGTGAAACAAGGACCAGAGGCCGTTCGTCTGAACGAAGACCGCCGACCAGATCCTCGAAACCGTCGCCGCCTACTACGAACGAACTAACGACTCAGGACATTGGGCGGTGATGTGGGTCATCGCTCGCCACAGATCGTCCGGTACACGGAACATCCATGACTCTTAGCGCATACAGTTCCGAAGGTGAGCGATGCCGCCGGAATCGAGACAGATGCCGATGCGCAACAAGAGGTTCCTCTCCGGCGCAACGAGGGCTTCCGTATGCTGTGGATCGGCCAGCTGCTCTCCGATACCGGCTCAGGGATCGGCCTGCTCGCCTACCCGCTGCTTATCCTGGCGTTGACCCACTCGGCGGTGCTCGCCGGGGTGGTGGGGACGTCGCGGGCCATCGCCCTGCTGTGCCTGCAGCTGCCCGCCGGGGCGCTCTCCGACCGGTTCGACCGGCGGCGGGCGATGATCATTTGCGACATCATGCGCGCGGTCCTGCTGGCCCTGCTCGGCATCCTGATCGTGACCGGTCTCGCGTCCTGGCCGGTCGTCCTGGTCGTGTGCCTGATCGAGGGAGGCGCGGGCGCCATCTTCAACCCGGCGGCTGCCGCGGCACTGCCGGGGATCGTGCCGGACCGGCAACTGGAGCAGGCGGCGGCCGCCACCGAGGCCAGAACCTACACCGCCGCCCTGGCCGGCCCGGCGCTCGGCGGGGCTCTTTTCGGGCTGGGCCAGGCCGTCCCGTTCCTCGCCAATGCCGTCTCCTACGTTGTCTCGTTCGGCACGGTGAACAGGATCCGGGGGGAGTTCCGCCCGGAGAACGCGGCCGAGCGCAAGGCGTTGTGGCGCGAGGTGGCCGATGGCCTGCGGTTCGTCTGGCAGGTGCCGATCCTGCGCGCGGTAGCGATAACGGCACCCCTGATGAACTTCGCCTTCACCGGCGTGATCTTCACCGTCACGCTCGCGCTGCGTCACGCCGGTACCTCCACCGCGGTGCTCGGCCTGGTGCAGGCGACCATCGCGGGCGGCGGGCTGCTCGGCGCCATAGTGGCACCCCGGCTGCAGGGTCGCATGCGCCTCGGGGCCCTGGCCACCACGATCACCCTGGCCGGGGCCCTGCTGTTCGGCGCTGCGGCACCGCTCCTCCCGTCGCCGCTGGTGGCGGCGCCGATCGCCCTGGCGCTGCTGCTCGCGCCGGCCGTGAACGCCGCGCTGTTCGCCGTGACGCTCCGCAGCGCACCGGCGGAGATGCGTGGCCGGGTCATCAACACCGTGGTCATGGCGACCACCGCGCTGGCCGCGCTGGCGCCGCTGACCGCCGGGCTGCTTGTCCAGCACGTGTCCGGCGCCTGGGCGGTGGGCGCCTTCGCCGCCACGGCCGCCGCCGCGGCAGTGCTGTGCCTGATCCTGCCAGGATTGCGGCATGCCACATGAGCCGCCACGAATGAAGATTTCGGCAAGGACGACGTAAAATCTAACTACCCGATCTCGCGCTAGCGGGCCGTGCACCGGGCGGAAGCTCTTCGTAGGAGAGAGTCGCGGCCCGCAACGGCGTCCGATCGGCGTCAGTAGTCAGCAAAAGGATGGCATCTTTTTCATCGATCGTTACCTTCGTCGTGCTCCTCGGCGTCCCGTCGGGCCAGATGACCGAGACCTCGACCTGACCAACAGGAACGCCGCTCAGCAGGAAGTCGCCGTTGGCGGCCACGGCTGCTTCCCTGCCGTCGACCACGACGAGAGTTCTGAATGGCGGATCCTCGCTCGGACACGGCGCGTTCGGCGGGCTGGAGACGCACGACGCGTCGAGAACCGCCCTGAGGCTGCCACCCAGCTCGATCCGGCCAAGGTCTGAAGCCTGGATTGGCGTTGCCCGGTTCCCCACGCGGAGCGACGATCAGGCATCGACGGCCTCGGGGGCGCGGGCGACGAGATCCCACAGCTCGTCGGTGGACAGCGACGCCAGCCAGCTCTCCCCGCCGCCGACGACCGTCCGGGCCAGCGCGGCCTTGTCGACGAGGATCCGGTCGAGCGGATGAAGGTCGTCCCGATCAACGGGGCGCCGTGAGGAAACGTGCCTCAAACACAGGTGGGGGCTGCTCCCGGCCCAAGCCAGAAACAGCCCCCACCAAAAGAAGTCCGGCGGCGTCCTACTCTCCCACGCGGTACCCCGCGCAGTACCATCGGCGCTGAAGGGCTTAGCTACCGGGTTCGGAATG
>NZ_JBFLUG010000019.1:0-86174 GCF_041008525.1 Parafrankia sp. FMc2
GGATGGGGTCGTCGGGGGTGGTGCGCCAGGTCCACCAGGCGGTTGCCGCGCCGCCGACGAGGAGAGCGACGACCAGGCAGATCCACGCCCACGGGGTGTTCTCGGCGAGTTGCCCGCCGGCCGCTCCTGCTGCACCGGCCATGACGAAGGTGATCGTCCCGCCGATGGTGGCGGTGCGCCGCTGTGTCATCCCTGCCCCCGTGATCACCCTTGGGATGGTTGAACGTGGGCTGATCGTAACCCTGAGCAGCAGGCACAGTGCATTTGCGGCGCAGCAGCCAGTTCGGCGGTCGACACCCGGATGTGCTGTAGGTCACGGTGTACTTTCGTTCATGCGACGAGGCTCCTGAAAGGCCACAGTGCAGGCGGCGCGTGTCATCGTGTGAGGAGGCCACGGATCACCTCGGTGATCTCGTCGGGGGCCTCCTCGGCCATGAAGTGGCCTGTGCGGGTGAGGCGGTGGTCGAGGTCGGGTGCCCAGGCCCGCCAGAGGGCGGCGGCGTCGAAGCCGAGCTGGGCGCCCCAGTCCTGCTGCACGACGGAGACGGGCATCGCGAGCTGTGAGCCCGCGTCGAGGTCGGCCTGGTCGTGGGTCACGTCGATGCCCGCGGACGCGCGGTAGTCGGCGACGATCGACGGCACCGCGGCAGCGCTGGCGCGCAGGTACTCGGCGCGGACGTCCGCCGGTATCGCCCCGGGATCGTTCGCCCAGGCGTCGAGGAAGAAGCCGAAGAAGGCGTCCGCGCTGTTGGCGATCATCGTTTCCGGCAGGCCCTCCGGCTGCGCCATGAGAGAGAGGTGGAAGCCGACCGCGCCGGCTACTCCGTGCAGCACCGTCCACATGTCGAGGGTCGGCAGCACGTCGAGGATGCCGAG
Source organism: Parafrankia sp. FMc2 (assembly GCF_041008525.1). Lineage (NCBI taxonomy): Bacteria > Bacillati > Actinomycetota > Actinomycetes > Frankiales > Frankiaceae > Parafrankia > Parafrankia sp. FMc2. Next base: position 877 of record NZ_JBFLUG010000019.1, read on the forward strand.
GTGCGTGATCGTCTCGGGGTGGTCGAGGCCCGCCCGGAAGGCGACGAGGGCGCCCCGGTCGTGGCCGACCAGCGCGAAGCGCTCGTGGCCGAGCGCGGCGGCGAGGGCCACGATGTCCGCTGCCATGGTCCGCTTCGCGTACACGTCGGGGCTGGTGGCCCGTGGTCTGTCGCTTGCCCCGTAGCCGCGCAGGTCGGGGCAGATGACCGTCTGCCGGGCAGCGAGGCGCTCGGCGACCTGCCGCCACATGAGGTGCGTCTGGGGGAAGCCGTGCAGCAGCACGACCGGGCTGCCCGTGCCGCCGACCGCGGCCGAGAGCGTGACGCCGTCCGCGCCCGGCAGACGGACGTGGTCGAATCCGGGAATGGTGAGGGTGGGGCGCATGGCGGGCTTCCTTCCGTAGCGGGTGAGCCCAGGCTGCGGGGCGCCGATCAGCGGCGAATCAGCACGCGAGACCGCGGGCGCGGCGCGGGCGTGAGGATGGGGACATGCGGATCGAGGTGCTGGGCGCGACGAGAGCGTGGCGCGAGGACGGCAGCGACATCGACCTGCGCGGGCCCCGGCACCGTGAGGTCCTCGCCCGCCTCGTCGCCGCCGACGGACGGATGGTCGCCACGGACACCCTCGTCGCCGACCTGTGGCCCGACCCGCCGGCCGGCGCCGTCGGCGCCCTCCGCACGTTCGTCGCCGCCCTGCGCCGCGCCCTCGAGCCGGAACGCCCGCCCCGCACGCCACCTCGCGTGCTGGTGACCGAGGGCCCCGGTTACGCGCTGCGGCTGCCGCGGGTGGCCGTCGACGCCCACCGCTTCGAGGACGCGCTCGCCGCCGCCCGCGGCTCGCCCGGCTCGCCCGGCTCGCCCGGTTCGTCCGAGGCGTTCGCGTCGCTCGGCGAGGCTCTCGCCGCCTGGCGCGGGCCGGCCTACGCCGACCTGCCCGACGTCGGATGGGTGCGCGGCGAGCGGGTCCGGCTCGGGGAGCTGCGGCTGCAGGGTGTGGAGCTGCGGGCCGCCGTCCTGCTCGATCGCGGCCACGGGGCCGACCTCGTCGCCGACCTCGACGCCCATGTCACCGAGCACCCGTGGCGCGAGCCGGCGTGGGGGTTGCTCGCCCGCGCCCTCTACTGCGCCGGCCGTCAGGCCGACGCGCTCGCCACGCTCCGGCGGGCCCGCGCGATGCTCGTCGACCAGCTCGGGCTCGACCCGAGCCGCGCCCTGCGGCAGCTCGAGACGGATCTGCTCACCCAGTCGCCCGCCCTCGAACCACGGAGCTCCCCGTGGCCGATCACCACCGCCCGTCTCACCACCGCCCGCCTCGGCCCGCGCACGACGGTGGATGTCGCCCGTGCCCTCGCACTCGCCGGCGGAGACGCGCTTGTCTCGTCACGGCGTGACCGGCTCGCCGCCGCGCTCGCCGCGGAGCGGACGGGCGACGTCGCGCTGACCGCCCGGGTGATCGGCGCCTACGACGTGCCCGCGATCTGGAACCGCGCCGATGACCCGGAGCAGAGCCGCGCCGTCGTGGCCGCGGCCGAACGCACCCTCGCCGCGCTCGGGCCGGCCGCTCCCGCCGACCTGCGTGCCCGGCTGTACGCCACGGTCGCCGTGGAGAGCCGCGCCGGGGACGCCGCCGGGCCGGCGCGGAAGGCGGAGGCGTTGGCGCGGGCCCTCGGCGATCCCGCCCTGCTCGCCTTCGCGCTCAACGGCGTCTTTCTCCAGTCCTTCTCCCGGCCGGGGCTCGCGCCGCGGCGGGACGCCGTCGGGGTGGAGATCATCGCCCTGTCCACCCGGCACGGGCTGCCCGCCTTCGCGATCCTCGGCCATCTCGCCCGCCTGCAGTCAGCCTCGGCCCGCGGCGATCTCGACGCTGGCTCCCACCATGCCCTCGCGGCCGAGGAACTCGCTGCGGAGCACGAGTCACCACTCGTGCCGGTGCTGACCCAGTGGTTCCGGGCCCTCGTCACCGCGGCCCGCAGCACCGTGCCGGGTGGGCCGTCCGCCGCACAGGCCGCGGCCGCCTACCGCGCCGCCGACGCCGCCCTCGAACATGCCGGGATGCCGGGCCTGCACCGCGGTCTGCTGCCGCTTGCCCTGCTCGGGCTGCGCCTGATGCACGACCGCCCCGCTCCCACCGACCCGCGGCTCGACTGGGGCCCGTACGCGCCCTGGGCGGCGCCGCTCGTGCTTCTCGCGCGGGACGACCGGGAACGGGACGACCGTGAACAGGCCCGGGCCGCCCTCACCACAGCGCCCGAACCGCCGCGCGACCACCTCCAGGAGGCGCTCTGGTGCCTCACCGCCCGCGCCGCCATGCAGCTCGGCGAGCCCGCGATCGCCGCGCGGGCCGCCCGGGCGCTGTGGCCCGCCCGCACCGAGCACGCCGGCGCCGCCAGCGGCATGATCACCCTTGGCCCGGTGGAGCGCTACCGCGCCGAGGCGGAAGCCACCGCTCGCGTGTGCCGGTGCGGCTCTGGCGGATCAGCTCGTGGTCGTTGCCAGTGCCTGCGCTGATGCCGGTTCCGGTGCCGAGGTCGGCTGTGCGGGCTGTGCGGGCTGGGTGGGCTGGGAGCCGGCGGCGCCGCGGCGCAGGTAGCACAGCCAGGTGACGGCGGCCATCACGACGAACAGGCCGACGTAGACCCACAGGGCCGGGGCGATCGTCCCGTAGGCCTTGTTCGACTCGGCGTACACGATCGGTACCAGGAAGCCGCCGAAGGCACCGACCGCCGAGCAGATACCGATGGCACCGGCAGCCTCCCGGCGGGCCCGGAGCATGGCGTCCGGGGTTCCGCCGTTGCGGGCTCCGCGGGCGGCGAAGATCGCCGGGATCATGCGGTACGTCGACCCGTTCCCGATGCCGCTGGCGAGGAACAGCAGCATGAACGAGGCGAAGAAGAGCCCGAAACTGGGCCGGTCGAGGATGCCGCCCCGAGAGCCGATCGAGGCGACCGCGCCGAGACCGCCCAGCGTCATGACGCCGAAGGCGGCGACGGTCACCTTCGCGCCGCCGATCCGGTCGCCGAGCTTCCCGCCGAGCGGGCGGGCGACCGAGCCGACCAGCGCGCCGAGGAAGCCGTAGCTCAGCGCGACGTCCGGCCGGTCGAACAGCGCGGGGTTCTTCAGCAGCGCGGGAAACGCCGACGAATAGCCGATGAAGGAACCGAAGGTGCCGATGTAGAGAAAGGACATGATCCAGGTCTGGCCGCGGCTGGCCGCCGACGCGGTCGAGCTGAAATCGGCCTTCGCCTCGGAAAGATTGTCCATGAACAGCAGTGCCCCGACCGCCGCGACGATCGCCAGCGGAATGTAGATGAGACCGATCCGGGCCAGGGCGGTGCCGGTTCCGGCGGCGATGACGACCGCGCCGAGCTTCTGGATCACGGCAACCCCGAGATTGCCACCGGCAGCGTTGAGCCCGAGCGCCCACCCCTTCTCCTTCTCCGGGTAGAAGAAGGAGATGTTCGTCATGGACGAGGCGAAGTTCCCGCCGCCGACCCCGGCCACGGCGGCGACCGCCAGCAGCGTGCCGAACGACAGCTCGGGGTGGCGCACCGCCCACATCATCAGCACACAGGGCACGACCAGCAGCAGTGCGGAGAAGACCGTCCAGTTGCGGCCGCCGAAGACCGGCACCGCGAAGGTGTAGGGCAGGCGGAGGAAGGCCCCGACCCCGGAGGGGACGGCGACAAGCCAGAGCTGCTGGTCGATGCTCAGCGCGAAGCCGGCGGGACCCGGCCCGCCGTCGGCGTCCGCACCCATCTTGATGACCAGAATGCTCCACATCACCCAGACGGAGAACCCGAAGTGCTCGGCGAGGACGGAGAGCGCGAGATTGCGGCGGGCGATCCGCCGGCCGGTCCTCTCCCAGAACACGGGATCTTCCGGATGCCAGTCGTCGATCCAGCGCCCGGACCGGCCGGACCGACCGGTCCGCCGGCCCGGGCGCTTCCTGTCAGCGGGGGCTGTGCTCATGGGGGCTCCTCGGGCCGGGGCGCGAAACATCGGGCAGGACGTGTCGCGACGGCACGCTAGGAAGCGGCTGTTTCGCGGCACCCGGCCAGCCATTACACGGCGGGAAAACAGTTCTCTCACCAGCCGGCCGGCAGCGGTGAGCACCCTTCGGCGGGCAGGCGGGAGGCTGGTGCGGGCACCCGGCGAACCAGGCCCCGAGCGATGCGGCGCCGCCCGGGTATCGCCTCCCCGCCGGGGCTCACCAGGCCCCGCCGGTGGTGGTGCGGTGGTCGTCACCGACGGCCGGCCCGGGTGTGACACCGGTGAAACGCGCCTCTCCTACGGTCGGAACGCGACGCGCCAGCCGCATCCGACAGCGCCAGCCGTATTCGTCGACAGCGCCAGCCGCCGACGACGGCGGCCTTCGTCAGGAAGGGGAGAGGACCGGTGTCCGCAGCCCGGACGAGGACCGTGTGCTCGTACTGCGGGGTCGGTTGTGGCATGGTCCTCGACCTCGCCGCGGAGCCGGACGGCAGCCGCCGGGTCATCCGGGCGAGCGGGGACAGGGAGCACCCCGCGAACCGCGGCCGGCTGTGCACGAAGGGCGCGACCAGCGCCGACCTGCTGGCGGCGCCCGGCCGGCTGGCGACGGCACGGATACGCCACGAGCGCGGCGGGAAGCTGACCGACCTCCCGTTGGACGAGGCGATCGGCACTGTCGCCAGCCGGATGCGGTCGATCATCGACGAGCACGGCCCGGACGCCGTCGCGCTGTACGTCTCGGGCCAGCTGACGCTGGAGGCGCAGTACCTGGCCAACAAGCTGGCGAAGGGCTTCCTGCGCACCAACCAGATCGAGTCGAACTCGCGGCTGTGCATGGCCAGCGCGGGCAGCGGCTACAAGCTGTCGCTCGGCGCCGACGGCCCGCCCGGCTCCTACGACGACCTCGACCACGCCGACGTGTTCCTGGTCATCGGATCGAACATGGCCGAGTGCCATCCCATCCTGTTCCTGCGGCTGATGGAACGGGTCCGGGCCGGTGCCCGGCTGATCGTCGTCGACCCGCGGCGCACCGCCACCGCCGAGAAGGCCGACCTGTTCCTCCAGATCCGTCCGGGCACGGACCTTGCCCTGCTCAACGGCCTGCTCCACCTGCTGGCCGAGGGCGGCCACCTGGACGCGGCGTTCATCGCCGAGCACACCAGCGGATGGGAGGAGCTGCCCGCGTTCCTGGCCGACTACCCGCCGGCCACGGTCGCCGAGCTCACCGGCCTGGCCGAGGACGACCTGCGCCAGGCCGCCGCCTGGATCGCCGCGGCCGGGAACACCTGGATGAGCTGCTGGACGATGGGCCTCAACCAGAGCACCCACGGCACCTGGAACACCAACGCACTGGTCAACCTGCATCTGGCGACGGGGGCGATCTGCCGGCCCGGCGCCGGGCCGTTCTCGCTCACCGGCCAGCCCAACGCGATGGGCGGCCGGGAGATGGGGTACATGGGACCCGGCCTGCCCGGCCAGCGCTCGGTCCTGGTCGACGCCGACCGCGCCTTCGTCGAGCGGCAGTGGGGCCTGCCGCCCGGCACGCTGCGCCCGGACGTCGGCCGGGGCACGATCGACATGTTCGAGCAGATGGCCGCGGGACGGATCAGGGCCTGCTGGATCATCTGCACCAACCCGGTGGCATCGGTCGGCAATCGGGCCACCGTCCTCGCCGGTCTCGCGGCGGCCGAGCTGGTCGTCGTCCAGGACGCCTTCGGCGACACCGAGACGAACGCCCATGCCGACGTGCTGCTACCGGCGGCGACCTGGGGCGAGACCGACGGCATCATGGTCAACTCCGAGCGGAACCTGACCCTGGCCCGGCGGGTCGTCGACCCGCCGGGGGAGGCGCTGCCCGACTGGCAGATCGTTGCCCGGGTCGCCGCCGCGCTGGGGTTCGCGGACTCCTTCACCTACGCCTCCGCCGAGGAGGTCTTCGCCGAGATCCGCGAGTTCGCCAACCCGGAGACCGGCTACGACCTGCGGGGCGTCGACTACGAGCGGCTGCGCACCGGCCCGGTGCAGTGGCCGGCCCCGCCGGGTGCCGCCGACCGCAACCCGATCCGCTACCGCAACGACGGCGTCAGCCAGCCGCTGCTGGAGCGGACCGACGGCACCCGCCCGCGGCTGCGCTTCCCGACGCCGTCCGGCCGCGCAGCCTTCCACGCCCGGCCGCACCTGCCGCCCGCCGAGCTCCCCGACGACGACTACCCCTTCCTGCTCAACACCGGACGGCTGGCGCACCAGTGGCACACCCTCACCCGGACCGGCAAGATCGCCAGGCTGAACAGGCTGAACCCCGGGCCGTTCGTCGAGATCAACCCGTCCGATGCCGAGGCGTTGGGCATCGCTGCCGGTGACCGGGTCGAGCTCGCCTCCCGCCGTGGCCGCGCCGTGCTGCCGGCGGTCGTCACCGACCGGGTGCTGCCGGGGGGCTGCTTCGCCCCGTTCCACTGGAACGACCTGTTCGGCGACCAGCTCAGCGTCAACGCGGTCACCAGCGACGCGGTCGACCCGATCTCGTTCCAGCCCGAGCTGAAGGCCTGCGCGGTCGCGCTGACCAGGGTCGCCGGTCCGCCGCTGGATGTCCCGCCTGCGGTCCGGGAGCCCTCGGACCGGGAGCCCTCGGACCGGGAGCCCCCGGACCGGGAGCCCTCGGACCGGGAGCCCCCGGACCGGGAGCCTGCGGATCGTGGCACCGCCCATGCGCTGGGTGAGGCACTCGGCATCGATCTGACCCCACCGGATCTCACGGAACCCCAGCGGCGGTACCTCGCCGGGTTCCTCGCGGCGCTGGCCGCCGCGCCGCCGGCCCCGGGCGCCCCGCCGCGCCTGCCCGCGGACGCGCCCTTCGACGCGGGACGCCGGCAGTGGGCGGACGGTTTCCTCGCCGGCGGCTACGGCGTTGCTCTCCCCACCACCCCGCTGATTCCGATCCAGACGCGGCGTGACGTCGCCGCGGCCGTCAACGCCGTCAACGCCGGGGCATGCGCGGTGAGCGTGCTGTGGGCTTCACAGACCGGCAACGCCGAGGACGCCGCTGGCGTGATCCGGGACCGGCTGCGGGACGCGGGCTGGCAGGTCCGCGTCGACGCCATGGCGGCGCCGGTCGGCGAGCTCCTCGTGGCACCGGGTGACCTGCTGGTGGTGACCAGTACTTTCGGTGACGGTGACGCTCCCGACAACGGCACGGTCTTCTGGGACGCGTTGCGTGGCGCGGACGCCCCTCGCCTGGAGGGCCGCCGCTACGCCGTGCTCGCGCTCGGCGACTCCAGTTACGCGGACTTCTGCGGCCACGGGCGTCGCCTCGACGAGCGCCTGGCCGAACTCGGCGCGACCCGGCTCGTCGGCCGCGTCGACTGCGAGCCCCACTACCGGGACGCCCTGGACGGCTGGCTGGAACAGGTCCTGGCCGCCCTCGCCCCGTCCGCGGACCCGCGGGCCGTCCTCGGCCCGCCGCCGGAAGCCGGACCGGAAGCCGGACCGCTCGTTACCGCCGTGCCCGCAGCTGCCGTGCCCGTCGCCGCTGTGCCCGTCGCCGCTGTGCCTGCCGCCCGGCCCGCCACACCGCCGCGGGCGGCGGACCGTGATCCCTGGGCGGCACCGCTGATCGACAACCGGCTGCTGAGCCTGGCGGGCTCGGCCAAGGAGGTCCGCCGGGTCACCATCGACCTGGCTGGCAGCGGGCTGGAGTACGCCGCCGGTGACGCGCTGGGCGTCTGGCCCACGAACAACCCGTCCCTGGTCGACGAGTGGCTCGCCGTGACCGGCCTCGCCCCGGATACCGAGGTCGAGACGGGCGACGGTGGGCGGGCGCCGCTCGCCGAGGCGTTGCGGCACCGCCTGGACATCACCACCGTCCGGCCGGAGCTGCTGCGCTTCGTCGCCGAACGGGCCGGTGACAGCCGCCTGCGCACGCTGCTGCGTCCCGACAACCAGCTTGAGCTCGCGAAGTGGACGTGGGGACGCCAGGCCGTCGACGTCCTGGCCGAACACCCGGTGCGGGCCGATGCCACGGAGTGGATGACGGTGCTGCGGCCGCTGCGGCCGCGGCTGTACTCGATCTCGTCCTCGCCGCTCGTGGAGCCGCGGACGGTGAGCCTCACCGTGTCGGTCGTCCGCTTCGCGGGCGCTGGCGACCGCGCTCGTGGCGGTGTGTGCTCGACGTATCTCGCGGATGCGGAGCCGGGGCACCCGGTGCGGGTCTTCGTGAAGCGGGCCCCGCACTTCCGCCTGCCATCCGACGATGCCACGCCAGCCATCATGATCGGCGCCGGGACCGGTATCGCGCCGTACATCGGGTTCCTGCAGGACCGCCACGCCCGCGGCGCGCCCGGCCCGAACTGGCTGTTCTTCGGCGAACAACGGCGGGCCACCGACTTCTACTACGCCGACGAGCTGGCCGCGTTCGCCGCGTCCGGGGCCCTCACCCGGCTGGATCTCGCCTTCTCCCGCGACCAGCGCGCCAAGGTCTACGTCCAGGACCGGATGCGTGAACACGGCGCGCAGGTGTGGACCTGGCTGGCCGAGGGCGCCCACGTCTACGTGTGCGGCGACGCCGTCCGGATGGCGCGGGACGTGGACCGGGCGCTGCGCGATGTCGTCGCCACCTGCGGCGGACTGGGCCCCGACGGCGCGGCTGCCTACGTCCGCCAGCTCGCCGCCGACCGGCGCTACGTCCGCGACGTGTACTGACGTGACGGTTGGTGGCGCCCGGTGCCCCGGCTGGCGATCAGCGACCGGACCTGTGAGGTTTCCGGGGGGCATCGGATCCTCGGATGGGGATCCTGCGGCCCGGGCCCGCGGACCCGATGGTTTCGGGCTGATGAAGAGCAACGCGTGCGCCGGACGGTCGCCCGCGCGGCGTGCCAGCATCCCATCACGAAGTACGACACCGACCAGAGCGCGACGTGGACCGAAGGGCGGGCACATGCTGACGATGTTCTGCTTCGACGGACTTGCCGTGGTTGTCGAGGACCTCTACTTCGTCGACCCGGAACCGACACCTGGCCAGGAGGGCCCGGAGCGGGGCGTGCGGGTGGAGCTGAGGCTCGTCGAACGCCAGCCGTGGCGGGGCTCCGTCTACGCCTCGCAGCGGGTCGTCGTCGACGACGCGGTGTTCCGGGTGGACCTGCTCGAGTCGGTCGCGGGCGGGCCGGGCAGCCGCGACCGCGTCCATCACCATCCCACGATGCGGGACAACGAGCCGAGCGACCGGGTCTTCGACCCGTGGCTCACCGACGACCCGGTCGGGTGGCTGGAGGCCCGCCTCGCCGACCCGATGGGGCTGCTCGCCGGGGCGGGCGTCCCCGACCTCGACCTCTATCAGCAGGCCGTCGCCGGGCTGCGGGACTCGCTGCCCGAGATCACCCGTTCCGTCGCCACGATGCTGGAGAAGGTGCGCATCGGCCAGCTGGCCACGGTGCCGGGCCGCGCGGCCTGACCACCCGCGGCCTGACCACCCGCGGACCATCTGCCACGGTCGGCTGGCTCCGGGTGGAGGGGCGCGCGGCGTGAGCACCGCGCGCCCTGCCCCTGCCCCTGCCCGTGCCCGGAGCCGGCCGGTCGGGACCTGCCGTTTCGGTGCTACCGCTGGGGCGCGGAGGAGGCCAGGGCCTGGTAGGCGGCGAGCTTCTCGCCGCGCTCGTAGGTGCGGTGGCTCAGCGCGCGGATCGTGACGTCGTGGCCCTCGGCCCGGGCCCGCAGCGCGCCGACCGTCGCCTGTTCGCGTGGGATGTGGGAGAACGGGTCGAAGGAGTACCAGCGCAGGGCGTTCTCGTAGGTCATCCGGTTGATGTCCGGGTCGGGGACGGCGAACTTGTCCATCACCGCGCCCAGCTCCTCCGGCGCGCCCGGCCACATCGAGTCGCTGTGCGGGTAGTCGCATTCCCAGGCGATGTTGTCGATGCCGATGTGGTGGCGCAGCTCGACCCCGAGCGGGTCACTGATGAAACAGGTCAGGAAATGCTCGCGGAACACCTCGGACGGGAGCCGGCCGCCGAAGTCCTGCATCGTCCAGGTGGAGTGCATGTCGAAGGTGCGGTCGACGCGCTCCAGGAAGTAGGGGATCCAGCCCGTCCCGCCTTCGGACAGGGCGATCCTGATGTCCGGGAAGTTCTTGATGACCGGCGACCACAGCAGGTCGGCCGCGGCCGAGACGATGTTCATCGGCTGCAGGGTGATCAGGACGTCCGGCGGTGAGTCGGGCGCCGGGATCGTCAGCTTGCCGGACGAGCCGATGTGGATCGACAGCACGGTGTTCGTGTCGCACACCGCGCGCCACAGCGGGTTCCAGTACGCGTCGTGGAAGCTGGGGTAGCCGAGCGCCGCCGGGTTCTCGGTGAAGGTCAGCGAGTGGCATCCCTTCGCCGCCGCCCGGCGCACCTCGAGGGCGCAGAGCTCGGCGTCCCAGATGACGGGCAGGGCCATCGGGATGAAGCGCCCCGGGTGCGCCCCACACCACTCGTCGATGTGCCAGTCGTTGTACGCCTGCACCAGGGCCAGGGAGAAGTCCGGGTCCTCGGTGGCGAACAGCCGCGCCGCGAAACCCGGGAACGACGGGAAGTTCATCGAGGCGAGAATGCCGCCGGCGTTCATGTCCTTGACCCGCTCGTCGACCTGGTAGCAGCCGGGGCGGATCTCGTCCAGGGCCTGTGGTTCTAAGCCGTACTCCTCCTTCGGCCGCCCTGCCACCGCGTTCAGGGCGACGTTGGGGACGATGGTGTCCCGGAACTTCCAGGCGTCGGCGCCACCCGGCAGGCTGATGACGTGCGGCGCGTCGGCCTTGTACCGCTCGGGGAGGTGGTTTGCGAACATGTCGGGCGGTTCGACGATGTGGTCGTCAACGCTGACAAGAATCATGTCGTCATGGCGCATGGGAGTCCTTTCGCGGGTGCGGTGTGGACCGGCGGGCCGGCGGTCGTCCTTTCGCGACATCCGGGCCCGCTGTCCCGTGGCACCTACTCTCCCCTGTTGCGTGGGTCACGTCAGGGGGTCGCGGCGCCTTCCGGCGAGCAGGCCGCGACGACGGCTGCGGCCAGGTCTCGCCGGGCGGCGGGCAGCCCGGGGTAGGCCGGTACGAAGACCAGGCCGGTGAGCATCCGGGCGGCGCCCGGCGGAGCGGGTTCGACCGCGGCGATCTGGCTGGTGGCGGGGGTCGCGTCGACGCCGGCGGCCCGCAGCCCGCGGACGGCCCGGTCCGGGTCGTCGACGACGACGGGGAAGACCCAGTGGGTGTGCCGCGCCGCGGTGGCGCCGGGCCGGAACACCCCTGGCGGGAGCACGGCCGCGAAGGCCTCCCCGGCCTCGGCGCGGCTGGCCAGCCGGTGCGCGGGGAAGTGGGCCAGCCGCCGGGCCACGGTCCGGGCAAGCGCGTCGCAGGGCCTGCGCCGCAGCCACCGGGTGAAGCCGGGCCCGTCCCCGGGGACCCGGGAACGGACCAGCGCGGTCGGGTCGCGCCTGCACCTGTCGCCGAAAAGGAGGCCGTACAGCACCGGGCGGGACGCAACCAGCGCCACCATGCAGGTGAGCACCTTCACCGCGTAGGCCCGCCGGGACTGTACGGGCCAGCCCGCGTGCCGGGCACGCATGGCGGCGGCGAGCGCGGGCCGGCGCACCCACGTGACCGCTCCACCCATCGCGGTCGCGGTCTTGAGCAGCCCGAAGCTGAACAGGGACACATCGGCCCGCGGATCGCCCCGGTCGTCGGGGCCCTGGAGGGACTGGGCACAGTCCTCGATGAGAAGCAGCCCGCGGTCGTGCGCCGTCCGCGCGACGGCGTCCAGCGGCGACCGCGCACCGAAAAGGTGGGTGACGACGAGGGCGCGGGTCAGATCGGTGACCGCCGAGTCCAGCGCCGCCTCGTCGACGGCGAGGGTGCCGGGGTCGATGTCCACCGGGACGGCGCGCAGACCGTGCAGCTCGATGATCCGCACCATGTCCGGGTGGGTCACCGCGGAGATGACGACCTCGCTTCCCGCCGGAAGCTCCGCCGCGCTCAGCAGCAGATGGAAGGCGGACCGCACGGACAGGCACAACAGGCCGTCCTCGGTCCGGCTGCCCGCGGGGTCGGCCCTGGTCCCGGCCGGGAGCAGGGAACCCGCGCCGTGCGGCGCCGGCCACCCGGCCGCCCCGGGCCAGCCCCCGGCCGCCAGCGCGAACAGGGCGAAGACGCCGTCGGCGATGGTCGCGTCGATGCGGTGCCTGACGAAGAGAGCCACAGATTGCTGCATATCAGCCCAGACCGCTGCATATCAGGCCGGGTGTGCCGCGGCCGCCACGCCTACGACCCGCGACGGCAGGTTCCGGTGTCTCCGTGTCTCCGCGTCTCCGCGTCTCTACGGGGCTCAGGCGCGGATGGTCCCGACCAGGGCCGAGTGGTGGAGGAACCAGTCCCTGGCCAGGGCGGCCACCGCCTCCAGCGCACCGGGCTCGGTGAACAGGTGGGTGGCTCCCGGCACCACCGTGAGCTGGTTCTCGCACCGCAGCTGAGCCTGGGCACGCCGGTTCAGGTCGAGCACGACGTCGTCCCGCCCGCCGACGACGAGCAGGGTCGGGGCGGCGACCAGAGCCAGCTTCGGGGCAGCCAGGTCGGGGCGCCCGCCGCGGGAGACGACGGCGCTGATGCGTGGGCCGAGTTCGGCGGCAGCCCACAACGCGGCCGCGGAACCGGTGCTGGCGCCGAAGAAACCGGTGGGGAGACGGGCGGTGGCCGGCTGCTCGTCCAGCCACCGGGTGACCTCGACGAGCCGTCGCGCGAGCGTGCCGATGTCGAACACGTTCGTGCGGTCGGCTTCCTCGTCCGGGGTGAGCAGGTCGAACAGCAGCGTGGCCAGGCGGGCGGAATTGAGGGCCTGGGCCACGTGGCGGTTGCGCGGACTGTGCCGGCTGCTGCCGCTGCCGTGGGCGAACACGACCAGCCCGCGCGGATGGTCCGGCACCGTGAGCTGCCCGGTGAGCCGTGCCGCGCCAGCCGGGACGGTGACCTCGATCCGCTGGCCGGTGCCCGTGGATCCTCCTGCGCCAGGGTTGGGCATCCTGGCGGGCTCCGGCGGGGCGGCGAGCGCGGCCTGCCGCAACAGGTCCGTCACCTCCTCGTCAGGGGTCTGGGTGAAGTCGGCGTAGAACGAGCCGATGGCGAAGAACTCCTCCGGGGTGGCCAGGCAGACCACCTCGTCGGCGTCCTGCCGCAACCAGGCGATCCGGTCCGGCGGGGCGACCGGCGCGGCCAGCACCACGCGGGCGGCGCCGGCGGCGCGGACCGCCCGGCAGGCGGCGGAGGCTGTCGCACCGGTGGCGATGCCATCGTCCACCACGACCACCGTGCGGCCGGCCAGCGGAACCCGCGGGCGGGACCCGCGAAAGCGGCGGATCCGCCGGTCCAGCTCCACCCGCTCGCGGGCTTCGACGGCGGCGAGGTCCGCCGGGCTCACGGCCAGGAGCCGGGTCTCGTTGTTGATGACCCGCACGTCGCCCTCGGCGATGGCACCCATCGCCAGTTCTGGCTGGAAGGGGACACCCAGCTTGCGGACCACGATGACGTCCAGCGGCGCGTCCAGCACCCGCGCGACGTGGTAGGCGACCGACACCCCGCCGCGGGGGAGGCCGACGACCACCACGTCCGGTCCGCGCAGGTATGCCAGCCGCCTGCCGAGCTCGCGACCCGCATGTCCGCGATCACGGAAGAGCATCTCGTCGCTCCCTTCCGCCTCCTGGCGGTCTGTGCGCCCGGCGGCCCGTACGTCCCTGAACCCCGTGTTTCCTCCTGCCCCGCTGTCAGCCGTCCGAACATCGGTGCCGTCCTGCGCGGCCCCGGTCGTGGGTCAGCCCCGCCGCTGCGTCGATCCCGGCTCGGCCGCCGCGGTGGGTCCGGAGATCCTGATGTGGTGGGGCTCGCTGCGGCGGGCCTTCGGGAGTCGGACGGTCAGCACGCCGCAGTCCAGAGCCGCGGTCACCGCGTCCGGGTTGACCTCGCCGGGGAGCGTGATCCGCTGTTCGAACCGACCTGTCCGGCGGCCCTGCCGCCGCAGCGTCCCCTCGCGTTCCCGCGCCCTGATCTCGCCGCTGATGGACAGCTCGTTGTCCCGCAGGTCGATCGAAAGGTCGTCGGCCCGGACACCGGGCGTCTCGAGCTCGACGATGAACGCCTCGTCGGTCTCCTCGACGTCCACCGCGGCCGTTCGGCTGCCCAGGGCCCCGTAGGACCGGTGCTCACCGCCGACGACGTCGCCGAGCAGGCTGCCCATCCGGCTCCAGGCGTCCTCGATCTCGCGGAACGGGTCGAAGCGGACGGTGGACAGCGGGCGGCTGGCCCCGGCGCGCACAGGCTGAGTCATGATGCGCGTACCTCCCTGACTGTGACGCAGTGCTCTTGTCTGGCTACGCACCAATCGTCGGTCGGGCCTGCCTGGCCGGCAAGCGGACGCCCGTCCGGCGGGTGACGGTCCGCCCTGTGTGCGCCGGTACGAGCCGACGCCGGCTGGTTCGCCGTGCGCCGCCGGTCCGCCGTTTCCGTTTTCGGGCCGGCGGGAGGTGGTACCGGTCTGTCAGGCGGCGGTTGCCGCGATTCCCTGCACACGCGCATGTGCGGGCATGTGTCGGAGAGAGGAAAGCGCCTCACACCGGAAGGCTCTCATCAGGAGGAAATCGTGGGAAAGGCCGTGGGAATAGACCTCGGTACGACGAACTCGGTCATAGCGGTTGTCGAGGGCGGTCAGCCCACCGTCGTTCCCAACGCGGAAGGCTCCCGCACGACACCGTCCGTGGTGGCGTTCACGGAGAGCGGCGAACGCCTCGTGGGGGAGCTGGCCCGCCGGCAGTCGATTCTGAACCCGAAGGGCACGATCACCTCGGTCAAGCGGTTCATCGGCCGCCGTTACAGCGAGGTCTCCAGCGAGCGCAGAACCGTCACCTTCGACCTCGAGCCGGGCAGGGACGACGCCGTCCGGATCACCGTGCGCGGGCAGCAGTACGCGCCCGAGGAGATCTCGGCGATGGTGCTGCGGAAACTGGCGGACGACGCCGGGCGGTTCCTGGGGGAGCGGGTCACCGAGGCGGTGATCACCGTGCCGGCCTACTTCAACGACGCGCAGCGGCAGGCCACGAAGGACGCCGGCCGGATCGCGGGCCTGGAGGTACTGCGGATCATCAACGAGCCGACCGCGGCGGCCCTCGCCTACGGGCTGGACAAACGGTCGCACGAGACCGTGCTGGTCTTCGACCTGGGCGGCGGCACGTTCGACGTGTCCGTTCTCGACGTCGGTGACGGCATCGTCGAGGTACGGGCCACCGCGGGTGACACCCATCTGGGCGGAAACGACTGGGACCGGCGCCTGGTCGACCTTCTCGCCGACGATTTCCAGAAGACGTCCGGCATCGACCTGCGGATGGATCCGCAGGCGCTGCAACGGCTCTTCGAAGCGGCGGAGAAGGCCAAGACCGAACTCTCCTCGGTGACGCAGGCACAGATCAACCTGCCGTTCATCACCGCCGACGCGAACGGCCCGAAGCATCTCAACACCACCCTCACCCGGGCGCAGTTCGAGGCGAGCACGTCCGACCTGCTCGAGCGGTGCATGCCCGCGCTGCGGCAGGCGATGAAGGACGCCAAGACCGCACAGGGGGACCTCGACGAGGTCATCCTGGTCGGTGGCGCCACCCGGATGCCGGCGGTCCAGGCCGCCGTCCGCCGTTTCGCGGGTGGCAGGGACCCGAACATGACCGTGAACCCGGACGAGGTCGTCGCGGTCGGGGCGGCGGTACAGGCCGCGGTGCTCAGGGGCGAGGTCTCCGACGTCCTGCTGCTGGACGTCAACCCGCTCTCCCTCGGCGTGGAGACACTCGGCGGGGTCAGCACCACGGTGATCGAACGGAACACGACGATTCCGGCGCGCCGCACCGAGACGTTCTCCACCGCGGAGGACAACCAGTCCGCGGTCGACATCGTGGTGCTGCAGGGTGAGCGCGAGATGGCCGCGGACAACCGGACCCTCGGCCGGTTCCGCCTGGAGGGCGTCCGCCCCGCGCCGCGCGGCCAGGCCGAGGTCGACGTCACCTACGACATCGACGCGAACGGCATCCTCAACGTCACCGCCAAGGACAAGGACACCGGCGCGGAGCAGCGGATCACCATCTCCGACAACACCAACCTCCCGTCGGACGAGATCGAGCGGATGGTGGCCGACGCGGAGCGTAACCGGGCGCAGGACAGCGCCCGGCGGGAGAACGCCGACGCCCGCAACCAGCTCGACTCGATCGTCTACCAGGTCGAGCGGCGGATCTCCGAGCTCGGTGACCAGGTGCCCGTGCACGAGAAGGCCCGTGCCGAACAGCTGGTGACCGACGCGCGCCGCGCGCTCGACGAGAACGCCGACGTCGCCCGCGTCCGCCCGCTGGTGAACGATCTGCAGCAGATCCTGTTCGCCCTCCCGACCGCCAGCGCTCGGCAGACGGCGTCGGCCGCCGACGACGTGATCGACGCCGACTTCACCACCCGGGACGATGACTGAGCCGTCCGGCCTGGCTACCGAGCTGGAGGAATGCCAGGCCAGGCACCTGCGCACCCTCGCCGACTTCGACAACTACCGCCGCCGGGCCGGGCGGGAGCTCGAGACGGCCCGGTCGGCCGAACGGGACAGAGTCGTTCTCGCCTGGATTCCGGTCCTCGACCATCTCGACCTGGCTCTGGAGCACGCCGCCGCCGGCCCCGGCGCGCTGGTCGACGGCGTCCGCGGCGTGCGTCAGCTCGCGCTGGACGCACTGCGGGTCAGCGGCGTCAGCCGCCTGGACGACGAAGCCGGCCCGTTCGACCCGAAGCGGCACGAGGTCGGAGCGGTGATCGACGCCTCGACCATGGCGGAGCCGCCGCCCGCCGGCACCGTCGTCGAGGTCCTGCGCCCCGGGTTCGCCGCGGACGGGCGGCTGCTGCGCCCTGTGACCGTCGCCGTGAGCGCCGGGCCGCAGGAGGACGCGCCGCAGGTGGACGCGCCGTCATGAGCGGCGGGCGCACCGGGCCAGCGACCAGCCAGGACTTCTACCAGGTCCTGGGAGTGGCACGGGACGCGGATGCGGACGCCATCCAGCGGGCCTACCGCCGGCTCGCGCGGAAGTACCACCCGGACATCAACTCCGACCCGTCGGCGGAGGAACGGTTCAAGGACGTGTCCGAGGCGTACAACGTGCTGTCCGATCCGCGGACGCGGGCCCGCTACGACCGCTTCGGCCCCGACTTCCGCCGGGTGCCCGAGGGCGCCGAGACCTGGGCTGGTCGTGCGGGCGGCGGCCCCGGCGCAGCCGCCGGCAGCGGTGCTGGTTCCGGCTTCGGGGCCGACCGGGGCGGCGGCGGCTTCGGCGCGGGTCCGCGCGGCGGCGGGGGTGGATTCGGGTTCGGGGGGTTCGACTTCGCTGACCTGTTCGGCGCGGGCGCGCAGGGGTTCGCCCACCGCGGCCGGGCCGGGCCGGTGCCCGGTGCCGACCAGGAGTCCGAGGTCCAGGCGACGCTCGGTGAGGCGTACCGGGGTGGGCGGCGCCGGGTGGTCCTGCCGGGTGCCGACGGCCCTCGTGAGATCGAGGTGACGATCCCGGCCGGGATCCGCGACGGCCAGCGGCTGCGGCTCGCCGGGCAGGGCGGCCGGGGGCGTGGCGGCGGCCCGGCAGGCGACCTGTACCTGGTGGTGCGCCTGCTGGCCGACCCGCGGTTCCGGGCGGAGGGCCGGGACATCCACACCGATCTGCTGCTCACTCCCTGGGAGGCCGCGCTCGGCACAACGGTCGCGCTGGACACCCCGGACGGGCAGCGGGTGAGCCTCGCCGTGCCGGCGGGGACGCCCAGCGGCCGTGCGCTGCGCCTGCGCGGACGGGGCCTGCCGGCCTCCGGCCCGGGGGCGGACGCCGGTGACCTGTACGCACATGCCCGGATCATGGTGCCGACCAAGCCGACCGAGCGGGAGAACGAGCTGTTCCGCCAGCTGGCCCGGGACTCGTCCTTCAACCCCAGGGGGCCGTCATGACGACGCTGCTGGTCCGTATCCGCCCGCCTGGCACCGGCACCGGGGCCGAGGCCGGCCCCGGTGCCGGGCGCGACAGCCGGGGGCCGGGGCTCGACCTGGAGGCGTTCGGCCTCGCCTCCGGGCTGCACCCCGACCTGGTCCGCCGCCTCGTCGCGCTCGGCCTGCTCGACGCCGAGCCCGACGCGTCCGGGCGGTATGTCCTCGCCGCGCGGGCGGTGGCGCGCGCCGGGCGCATCGAGCGGCTTCGCCGCGACCTGGGGATCACCTACACGGCGACCGGGGTCGTCCTCGACCTGCTCGACCGCATCGACGAGCTGGAGCGCCTGCTGCGGGCCCGGCCGGCGTGCGGCGAGGCGCACCGGCCGCCCGTCAGCTGACCGTGCCGGGCCCGCTGCCCGGCCTACCGGTTGCTGACCACCTTCGCCGACGACCTGGCGGGATGGTGGAGCTGGTCGTGGGTGTCCGCCCAGGCGTAGGCCTCGGCGGCGACCCGGGTGAAGGAGGCGGGCCCGAGCCGGCACTCGGCACAGGACACCCCGAACAGACGGCTGAACGTCCGCCCGCCGAACGTGGGCGCGGGATCGGACTCGCGGGAGGCGTCGGAACGACGGCGGAAAAGCCCCATCAGATCGACCTCGACGTCGACCCACCTGCCGAGGGTGGACGACCGGTGACCTCTCCGGTGGCGGGTCGGCTGGTGCCGGCCGCCAGGTCGCCGTCCCGGGGCCCCGGGACGGGCAGCGTGGTCAAACACCGCAGGTTCATTTCGCGATGGTAGGCCGAAGCCGGCCCGGACTCGACCGGTAAGGCCTGTACGGCATGTGTCAGCCGTGCCGGCTGCCCTCGACCTCGAAGACACCCGGTGCTGTCTCGCGGGAGGTCGAGCGGACCCGGTACGCCCACTCGTTCCGCGGCCAGGTGGTCGCCGCGGACCATCGGAGCCGGTCGAGCCGGGCCGCGCACAGCGTCGCCTCACCGAGTTCGGTGCCCCGGGCGTCGGCGCCGCGCAGGTCCACCCGGTGCAGCCGGGCCCCGGCCAGCCGCAGGCCGCGCAGGTCAGCCGCGCGCAGGTCGGCCGTGTCGAGGATCGCGTCCGTCGCGTCCGCCCCCTGCAGGACGGCACCGCGCAGGATGGCCGCGCTGGCGTCGGCGTCACGCAGGTCGGCACGGCCGAGGAACGCCCCGCGCAGGTCGACGTCGCGCAGGTACGCCCCGCGCAGGTCGGCGCCGCGCAGGTCGGCGCCGGTGAGGTAGGTGCCGACGAGCATGGTCCCGCTGAGGTCCGCCTCGGTCAGCACCGCGCTGCTCAGATCGGCGTCCCGCAGGTCGGCGCCGCGCAGCAGGGCACCTCGCAGGTCGGTGCCGCGCAGGTCCGCGCCGCTCAGATAGGCCCCGCGCAGGTCGGCCCCGCGCAGCCCGCGGCCGCTGAAGACCCGGCCGGCCAGGTCGGCGCCGGCAAGCTCGGCCGCGGCGCCCCGCCGGCCGGGCCACAGGCCACGGCGGGTCGAGAGGCCACGGCGGGCCGAGGCGGCTCCGGATAACCGGTCCGCGACCACCCCGGTGCCGCCTGAGCGGCCCCGGCCGGTGCGATCGTCGTGCGTCATGACAGGTGAGATTAGCCACACCACCGGCTTCAGGGGAACGATTGCGTCACCTTCGGCCGACCCGTCACCGGGAGCGGACGCGGCGGTCACAGCTCGGGAAGCTCACCGATGCCGTCGATGCAGCGGGCGACCCAGGCGGCTGACCTGGCGAACTCGTGGTTCGCGAGGCGCGGGTCGGTCGCGGGGGCGGTCCGGTCCGCGCGGGCATAGGAGCCGAGGAAGCGGATTCTGCTGCTGATCCGGTGCAGCCCCATCAGCGCCTCCCGGACCGGGCGGTCGGTGATGTGCCCCTCGGCGTCGATCGAGAAGGAGTACCGGCCGAGTCCCTCGCCGGTCGGCCGCGACTCGATCCGCAGCAGGTTCACCCCGCGCACGGCCCACTCCGCCAGCAGCGCCAGCAGCGCCCCCGGCTCGTCGGCGGCCGGCCAGACCACGATGGACGTCTTGTCCAGGCCGGTCGGCGCGGCGATGCGACCGGGACGCCCCAGCAGCACGAAGCGTGTCATCGCGTCGGGAGCGTCGTTGATCTCGGTGACCAGCGCCTCCAGCCCGTAGCGGCGCGCGGCGAACTCCCCGGCGAAGGCGCAGTCGAAGCGGCCGTCGCGCACCAGGCGGGCACCCTCGCCGTTGGACGCGGCGGACTCCCACTCGGCGTGCGGCAGGTGCCGGGCCAGCCAGCGCCGCACCTGCGCCTGGGTCACCGGGTGACCGGTGACGCTCTTGACGTCGTCCAGCGTCGTGCCCGGCCGGACGAGCAGCGCGAAGCTGATCGGCAGCAGCACCTCGCGGCGGATCGTCAGCGGCCGCCCGGTCGCGAGCTCGTCGAGAGTGGCGGTGACCGCTCCCTCCACCGAGTTCTCGATCGGCACCAGCGCGGCGGCGGCCTCCCCGCCCCGCACCGCGTCGAGCGCGCCCGCCACCGAGTCGGACGGGAACACCTCGTGCGTGACCGCCTCGGGAAGGGTGCCCAGCGCGGCTTCGGTGAAGGTCCCCTCGGGGCCGAGGTAGGTGCATCGCTGCGGGTGGGCAGGCAAGACATCCCTTCCGGGACCGGCCAGGGCACGGGCCTCGCCGGTCTGGTGCGGCACGGAGATCGCGGGCGCGGGCCGGGGGGTCGCCACCACCGGCGCCGTGCCGGGCGGGACGGTGGGCGAGGCCGGGCGCGAGGTCGGGGACGGGGCTGGCGGAGCCACCGGGCGGGTCGTCACAGGTACCGGAGCAGCCGGGTGGGGTTCTCGACGGCGTCGGCGACGAAACGCAGGAACGCGCCGGCGGTCGCCCCGTCGCAGACCCGGTGGTCGAAGGTGAAGGACAGCTGCGCGACGCTGCGGACCGCCAGCGTCCCGTTGACCGCCCAGGGCCGCGGGATGATCCGGCCGATACCGATCATCGACGTCTCAGGGTGGTGGATGATCGGCGTGGCCCCGTCGACGCCGAACACCCCGTAGTTGTTCAGCGTGAAGGTGCCGCCGGAGAGCTCCGCGGGGGTGAGGCTTCCCGCCCGCGCCGAGGTGGTCAGCCGGGTGATCTCGCCGGCGAGCGTGGCGGTGGTCAGCGCCTGCGCGTCCCGGACCACGGGGACGACCAGGCCCCTCGGCGTCTGCGCGGCGAAGCCGAGGTGCACGGCCCGGTGCCGGCGCACCGCGGTGGCCCGGCCGTCGGGGTCGGTGACGACCTGCGAGTTGAGGTCGGGGAAGCGCAGCAGCGCCGCCACGCAGACACGGGCGACGATCGCCAGCAGCCCGATGGAACCACCGCCGTCCGCGCTGTCCGCACCGGGTGCGCCGGCGGCGGGTGTGCTCTGGTTCAGGGTCGCCCGGGTCGCGAGCAGCGCGGTGGCGTCCGCGTCGACCCAGCAGGTGGAGTCGGCCACCTCGCGCCGGCTGCGGGTGAACGCCTCCGCCGCGTGCCGGCCCAGTGGGCTGAGCGGCACCACGTCATGGTCATCCGCGCTGGCCGTGCTGGCCGGGCCGACCGGGCTGGGGAGCGGGACGCCGGACGGCGCGGCCGGCCCGGCCAGCACGGGCGGCGCCGATGCCGCGGCGCGGGCGGTGATGACCGCGGCCTCGACGTCGCGGCGGCGGATCAGGCCGTCCGGCCCGCTGCCGGCGAGCGAACGCAGGTCGACGCCGTTGTCCCGGGCCAGGCGGCGGACCAGCGGTGAGACCACCCTGACGATCCCGTCCACCCGCCTGGTCGCCGGTTCGGTCACCGGCTGCGCGGCTGGTGCCGGGTGCGGGACTGGTGCCGACCGTGGAGCCGGTGCCGGCCGTGGAGCCGGTGCCGGCCCGGGGGCTGGCGCTGGCTGCGGGGCGAGGCCGGTCCGGGCCCGCCGGCCGGTGCGGGCGGGCTGCTCGCGGGTGCCGTAGCCGACGAGAACGCTGCCGGACCCGCCCGCCCCGTCCTGCGACCCGCGCGCGGGCCCGCCGGCCAGCCTGTCGGACGGCTCACCCGCGGACCCGACCGCGACGGTGATCAGCGGCCTGCCGACCTGTAGCTCGGTGCCGGCCGGGCCGGCCAGGGAGGTGACGACGCCGGCATGCGGGCAGGGAACCTCGACGACCGCCTTGGCGGTCTCGACCTCCGCCACCGGCTGGTCGACCTCGATGACGTCCCCGACCTCGACCAGCCAGTGGACGATCTCGGCCGAGGTCAGCCCCTCGCCGAGGTCGGGCAGGGCGAATACGTGTACCGCGGCCACGGGTTCACTGCTCCCACTGGAGTCGGGCGACGGCATCGAGGATCCGGTCGACGCTGGGCAGGTAGTGGTGCTCGAGCAGCGGCGGCGGATACGGGATGTCGAAGCCCGTCACCCGCAGCACCGGCGCGGCGAGGTGGTGGAAGCACCGCTCGGTGACCCGGGCGGCGATCTCCGCGCCGACGCCGCCGAACCCGGCCGCCTCGTGGACGACCACGGCCCGTCCGGTGGCCCGTACCGCCGCGCACACCGTCTCGTCGTCGAACGGCACGAGTGAGCGCAGGTCGACGACGGCCAGGTCCCAGCCCTCGGCCGCGGCGGCGTCGGCGGCCTGCAGGCAGACCGGCAGCGAGGGGCCGTAGGTGATCAGCGTGGCCGCGGTGCCGTGCCGGCGCGTCACGGCGCGGCCGATGGGCGGCACCGCGCTCGGGGTGAACTCCTCGCTGGACCAGTACAGGCGCTTCGGCTCGAGGAAGACCACCGGGTCGTCCGAGGCGATCGCGGCGCGCAGCAGCCCGTAGCAGTCGGCGACCGTCGCCGGGGTGACCACGTGCAGACCTGGCGTGTGGGCGTAGTACGCCTCGCTGGAGTCGCTGTGGTGCTCGACCCCGCCGATCCCGCCGCCGTAGGGGACCCGGATGGTGATCGGGAGCGGGACCCGGCCGGCCGTGCGGTTGCGCATCTTCGCCACGTGCGACGCGAGCTGCTCGAAGGCCGGATAGGCGAAGGCGTCGAACTGCATCTCCACGACGGGCCGCAGCCCGTACATGGCCATGCCGACGGCGGTGCCGAGGATGCCGGCCTCCGCCAGCGGGGTGTCCAGGCAGCGGTGCGCCCCGAACTCGGCGGCGAGCCCGTCGGTGACCCGGAAGACGCCGCCGAGCGTCCCGACGTCCTCACCGAGGACGTGGACGTCCGGGTCCTCGCGCAGTGCGTCGCGCAGCGCGGTGTTGAGCGCCCGCACCATGGTCGTGCTGGTGCTGGTGCTGGTGCTGGTGCTGGCGCTGCCGCGGGAGCGCCCGCCGGGCCGGCCGAGCGCCCCGGCGGGCACCGCGGGCCTGGTGGCCGCGCCGGGCCCGGCCCCGGCGGCCTCCGTGGTGGTGGTGGTGGTGGCGACCGCCGGGACACTCGCGGTCGTGCCGATCGTGGGGGGGATGCTGGTCGCGTTGCTCATGACAGGTCACTCCGGGTGCGGGGGCCCGCCGCGGGCTCCGCGGCGTCGAGATCGCCGTCGAGGTCGCCGTCGAGGTCGGCGTCGAGGTCGGCGTCGAGGTCGGCGTCGAGGCGGGCGGCGAGCTCGGCCGCCTGCTCGCGGAGCTGGCTGGTCGGCTCGGCGTAGACGTGGGCGAACAGCGTGCGCGGGTCGGGAGCGGGTGCCTGCGCGGCCTGGGCGACCTGGGCGCGCATCCGGGCGGCGAACTCCTCGGCGGCCCGGGTGACCGTCGCGACGCCGGTGTCGTCCAGCTGCCCGGTCTCGCGCAGGTGCTGTTCCAGGCGGGTGACCGGGTCGTGCGCCCGCCAGGCGTCGACCTCCCCCTGGGACCGGTAGCGGGTCGCGTCGTCGGCGCTGGTGTGCGCGTCCAGCCGGTAGGTGATCGCCTCGACGAGCACCGGGCCGTGGCCGGCCCGGGCGTGCTCGACCGCCTCGCTGAGCACGGCGTGGACCGCGGGCGCGTCGTTGCCGTCGACAAGACGTCCGGTGACGCCGTAGCCGACCGCCTTGTGCGCCAGGGTCGGCGCCGCGGTCTGCCGCGACAGCGGCACCGAGATCGCGTAGCCGTTGTTCTGCACCAGGAACACCACCGGCGCCCGCAGCACCCCGGCGAACGTCAGGGCCTCGTGGAAGTCACCCTCGCTGGTGCCGCCGTCGCCGACCAGCGCGAGAGCGACCACCTCCCGGTCCGCCGCCGGATCGGCGGCCGCGCGCAGCCGGGCGGCGTGGGCCAGACCGACGGCATGGCAGGCCTGCGTGGCGAGCGGGGTCGACAGCGGCGCCGTCCGGGTCAGGCGTGAGTCGTAGCCGCAGTGCGTGTGACCGCGCATCAGTGCGAGGACGTCCATCGGTGGCACGCCGCGCGCCGTCACGGCCAGGGTGTCGCGGTAGCTGGGGAACAGCCAGTCCGTCTCCCGCAGCACCATCGCCGCGGCGATCTGGCAGGCCTCCTGGCCGGTGGACGCCGGGTAGACCGCGAGGCTGCCCTGGCGGGCCAGGGTCGTGGCCTGCTGGTTGAAGCGGCGGCCGAGGACCAGGCGGCGGTACAGCTCGCGAAGCAGACCCGGGTCGACCTCGCCGGCAGCGTCCGTGCCGAGAACCCGCACCGGCTCGGGGTCGGGGAGCAGCGGCGCGGGGTCGCGCCGCGGGCCGTGGGAGCTCGGCGGGCCCGTCTGGCCGGGCGCGGCGCTGGCGTCGAGGATCGTCATAGTCCACCTTCGGCGGTTGGTGGCGGAGTGCGGTCTGCGGTGCCGGGGCTGGCGACGGGGCCGCGCCCGGCGCGGTCGGGCGTGCTGCCCGCGCGACGTCCGCCGTTCAGGAAACGAGCTGCGGTGAGCGGTGGCCGGGCCCGGCCTGTTTCGGCTCGCCGGCACGCCCTGCCCGGGCGATCTCCGTGATCACGATCCTTCTCCGCTCAGCTTCTCGGCACCGGCTGGACCTCCGCGGCGTCCCGTAACCCGAACCCTGTCGGTCACGGCACTAGCCGGCCGCTGCTCACCGATTTTCCGCCTCGGGTGAGTGGCTGGATCGTGT
This sequence comes from Parafrankia sp. FMc2, assembly GCF_041008525.1. Classification (NCBI taxonomy): domain Bacteria; kingdom Bacillati; phylum Actinomycetota; class Actinomycetes; order Frankiales; family Frankiaceae; genus Parafrankia; species Parafrankia sp. FMc2. The sequence goes on from NZ_JBFLUG010000019.1 coordinate 25,920, forward strand.
TCAGAATCACCCCGGGGACTCGTCCGGGGGTTACCCGCCCCCGCCGGCCGGTGCGTGAGAAAGGGGAAGAAAGTCTTGTCGACGTGCCGATGGTGTTACCGGGTCGTGCCGGGTATGCGTTCCCGGGAATGTCGCCCCGGTCTGTGTGGCGAGGCCGAAGCGTCGGATCGCCGGCGCTGTCGCTGCTGGTCAGAGGCATGATCGTGAAGATTCTGTCGGTCGGGGCAGGGCCGGAAAGGCGCAGAACGGTGTACTGGTGCCGCCGGGGATCGTTGTCGGTCGCCGCGGTCTGACGGTGGGCGGAGTGGGCGCCGGGAAATCCGGGTGGTGGTACTCGAAAGGACGTTCTCCGTGGCTGTGACAAGGGTCTCCGGGGTGCCCGCCGAAGGTGCCTTCGGGTGCTGTCGGCTAGCCGTCCAGGTCGGGTCGGACCCTTTGCGAAGGCCCCGCCTCGGGCCCGTCCGCGATTTACCGTTGTCATGGTGCGGGGCGTTTCCCGCACGCCCGGAGCTCGGGTACGGAATCGCGGGTACAGCATTCCGGGTGCCCGTATCCCGGGCGTCGGGCGCGGGTCGTTGGGCCGCCGGGTCGTCGGGCCGCGAGGTCATCGGACCACCGGGTCGATGGTCCCTCGCGGGAGCGCACCTTGGTGCCGGTGGCCCAGTTGTACGGTTGTCATGAGAAAACGCGCTGTATCCGCAGGCTGTTGGTTCTGACTGCTGCCGGTGATCAACCTCTTGCTGTGCGTCCCAGATGCCGGACACGAGACCTCCGCCACAACCCCGGATGTCGTGTCAGCAACGGGCAGTAATTGATGCATGGGTATAGGTTCCTTTTGCGCACAGATGCGCCGATTTGCCAGGGCTGACGACCGGACGGTCCAGACCTGTACCCACTGCCCGCGGACGGGCGGGGGGAGCGTCTGATGGCTCTGCTCGGCGCGATCAGAAAGACCGACTACACGCCGGCGCACGTGCGCCCGCTGACCCCGGGAGACCGGGCCTATCTCGCCTTCGTCCAGCGCAACCCCGGTGAGCACCAGGACATCGGCGCGCTGCTGTTCTTCGACGGCCCGCAGCTCGACCTCGCCGAGCTGCGCGCGCACGTCGCCGAGCGGCTGCGCGCCCCGGAGGCGCGGACGCTCACCGACCGACTCGACACCGTGACGATCTGGTCGCCTGAGCGGGGGGCGTCGGCGCGCGAGACCCGCTGGGTCTCCGACCCGAACATCGACCTCACCGACCATGTCGTCGCGATCGACCTGCCCCCGGCCGGAGACCTGACCGCGGACGGTCCGGTGGCCGGTGGGGAAGGCGCCGGTGCCGGGGCGGGCATCGGCGCCCACGGGGGTGTCGACGACGCCCGCCTGCGGGCCGCCGTCGACAGCATCGCCAGCCGGCCGATCGACCTGACCCGGCCGCCGTGGATGCTGTACCTCCTGCGTGACCCCAGCCCGGGCGCGACGGGCACGGCGCTGGTGTACCGCTCCAGCCACGTCCAGCAGGACGGGATGGCCATGTACAGGGCCATGCACCTGCTGTTCGGGGAGGGCGACACGGTCGATCTCGGCCTGCCGGCGACGATTCGCCGCCCCCGGCCGGCCGAGTACGCCAAGTTCGTCGGCCGCGGGATCAACTGCCTGCTGCCGACCCGGCGGCTTCGCGGGTGGGCCGGGCCGCCCACCGGGCCGGCCCGGCACAACTGGGTCACCGTCGAGCTGGGCACCCTGCGCTCGATCGCCCGCCAGCACGGCGTCACCGTGAACGACATCTATCTCGCCGCGCTCGCCGGTGCGCTGCGGGCCTGGTCACCGGCGGACTGGAGGCGCGGCACCCGTCCCGTCCACGCGCTGATGCCGGTGAGCATCCGCTCCGCGGCCGAGCAGGACGTCCTGTCGAACTACAACACGGGCGGGCGGGTGCCGCTGCACTGCGGTGAACCCGACCCGGCCCGGCGGCTGGCCCGCATCGCCGCGGCCACCACCCGGATGAAGCAGGGCGGCCTGGGCCTGGTGGAACGGCGCCACTTCCCGGCGATGGCCCGGTTCGCCTCCCAGCGCATGCTCGCCGGCGTCGGGAGCTACCCGGCGCAGATCAGCAAGATGGCGCTGGTGGCGACCAACGCCCGGTCGATCCGCGGCCCGCTGTCCGTCGCCGGCCGCCGGATGACGGGGCTGATCGGCACCGGGCCGCTGCTGGTCGGGCGCCAGCACCTGGCCGTTGCCATGTTCGGCATCGACGACCAGGTCGGCGTCATGTTCGTCGCCAGCGAGAGCGTGCCGGGCCACGAGCGGCTCGCCCAGCTCTGGCTGGACGAGCTCGACGCCCTGCGCGCCTGCGCCCCCCGGCAGCGGGTCACCGTTCCGGCCCAGCGGCTGCCCGCGGCGGCCGCCGCCGTGACGGCGATGATGACCGGCACCGTGACCGGGGCGGTGACCGGCGTCGTGACGAACGAGGTCGGTGGTCGGCTCCGGCCCTGGCGCCGCCGCACGCCGGCGCCGGCCGGCTCCACCGTCTGACGGCTCCACCGTCTGACGGCTCCACCGTCTGACGGTTTCACCGCTGACGGTCGCCCCCGGCCGACGTCCGGTGTGTGACGTCGGCCGGGGCGGCGGCTGGGCGGTCCCCGCCGGTGCCCGGGCAGCTGGTTCTCGCGGCGCCCGGGCACCGGCGGTCGCGGACTGGTTCGCTGGGGGAGGCGCCGCCCGCGCCGTGTCCGCCTGAGGAGGGACTGCCCGCATGCCCCAGTTCGATGATCATCTGTGGATGGTGCGGGCGATCGACCTCGCCCGCCGCTGCCCGCCCGCGACCGGCGCCTACTCGGTGGGCGCCGTCATCGTCGGGGCGGACGGCGAGGAGATCGCCTCCGGGTACTCCCGGGAGGTGGACGACGCGGTGCACGCGGAGGAGTCGGCGCTGGCGAAGATCACCCCCGACGATTCCCGGCTCGCCACGGCGACGATCTACAGCACGCTGGAGCCCTGCTCCCAGCGGAAGTCCCGGCCGCGCACCTGCACCCAGCTGATCCTGGCGGCGGGGATACCGCGGGTGGTGATCGCCTGGCGCGAGCCCAGCCTGTTCGTCGCCGACTGCCAGGGCGTCGAGCTGCTCAGTGCCGCCGGGGTCACCGTCGTGGAGCTCCCCGACCTCGCCGAGCAGGCCCGCGCCGTCAACGCCCACCTCTCCGTCTGAGTCGTCGGCCGCATCCGGGGAACCTAGCGTCAGGAGGGGACGGGCCCGGCACCTGACTTCCGAGGGGGACGATCGTGGCGACAGTGACGACGAAGGACGGCACCGAGATCTACGTCAGGGACTGGGGCGAGGGGCGTCCCGTGGTCCTCAGCCACGGCTGGCCGCTCAATGCCGACAGCTGGGAGGCGCAGGCGTTCTTCCTCGCCGCGCACGGCTACCGCGTCATCGCGCACGACCGCCGCGGCCACGGGCGTTCCTCGCAGCCCTGGACCGGCAACGACATGGACACGTTCGCCGACGACCTCGCCACCCTGATCGACCATCTGGACCTGCACGACGTCACGCTGGTCGGCTTCTCGATGGGCGGCGGCGAGGTGGCCCGGTACGTCGGCCGGCACGGGACGTTCCGGCTCGCCCAGCTGGCGCTGGTCTCCGCGGTGCCGCCGTTCATGCTCAGGACGGACGACAACCCGGACGGTGTTCCACCCGAGGTCTTCGAAGGCCTGCGGGCGAGCATTCTCGCCGACCGGTCGCAGACCTACCGCGATCTGGCCGACAGCCCGTTCTTCGGTGCCAACCGCGCGGGCAGCGAGGTCTCCCAGGGCGTGCGCGACTCGTTCTGGGCGCAGGGCGTCCAGTCGAGTCTGCGCAGCACGGTCGAGTGCATCGAGGCGTTCTCGGCCACCGACTTCCGGCCGGATCTCGCCGCCTTCGACCGGCCGACGCTCGTCGTGCACGGGGACGACGACCAGATCGTCCCGTTCGAGGTCGGCGGGAAGCGCACCGCCGACCTCGTCAAGGACGCCACGCTCAAGGTCTACGAGGGCGCGCCGCACGGGCTTCTCGCCACGCACCGCGACCGGCTGAACCAGGACCTGCTGGACTTCCTCACCACCGGCCCCCGGCGGGCGTGACCCGCCGCCAGGAGCACCGGCGGCACAGACAGCACCGGCCGGGAGGCGGCCGACGCGGCGGCCGGCTCGCAGCCGTCCGCCGCCGCGACGTCGTCTAGTACGACTTCGGCAGGCCGAGTACGTGCTGCGAGACGTAGTTCAGGACCATTTCCTGGCTGACCGGGGCCAGCCGCATGATCCGCGACTCGCGGAAGTAGCGCTCCACGTGGTACTCACGGGCGTAGCCCATGCCGCCGTGGGTCTGGATGGCCTGGTCGGCGGCCTGGAAACCAGCCTCGGCGCACAGCCACTTCGCCGAGTTCGCCTGCTGGCCGCAGGGCAGGCCCTGGTCGTAGCGCCAGGCGGCCTGGCGGGCCATCAGCTCGGCGGCGTCCAGCCGGATCTGGGCCTCGGCCAGCGGGAAGGCGACGCCCTGGTTCTTGCCGATCGGGCGGCCGAACACCACCCGCTCCTTGGCGTAGCGGGTCGCCTTCTCCAGCGCCGCCCGCCCGATGCCGAGCGCCTCGTGGGCGAGCAGGATGCGCTCCGGGTTGAGCCCGTCCAGCAGGTACTTGAAGCCCTTGCCCTCCTCGCCGATCCGCGCCGACTCGGGAACGAACAGGTTGTCGATGAAGACCTCGTAGGAGGAGACCGCGTTGCGGCCCATCTTCGGGATGGCGCGCAGGTCGATCTTCTCGCGGTCGATGTCGATGAGGAACAGGGTCATCCCGTCGGTGGAGCGGGTGACGTCCTCACGCTTCGTCGTGCGGGTGATGAGGATCATCTTCTGCGAGTCGCCGGCCTTGGTGATCCAGACCTTCCGGCCGTTGATCACATAGCCGCCGTCGACCTTCTCGGCGAAGGTCGTGATGCTGGTGGTGTCGGTGCCGGCGTTCGGCTCGGTGACGCCGAAGCACACGTGCAGCGACCCGTCCGCCGCGCTCGGCAGGATCTCCTTCTGCAGGTCCGCGCTGCCGTGCTTGACGATCGTGTTCAGGCCGAAGATCGTCAGGTGCATCGTGCTGCACCCGTTCATGCCGGCGCCGGACGCCGCGATCTCCTCCAGCAGCAGCGCCGCCTCGGTGATGCCCAGCCCGCCGCCGCCGAACTCGGTGGGGATCGCGATGCCGAGCCACCCGCCCTCGGCGAACGCGTTGTAGAACTCCCAGGGGAACTCGACCTTCTGGTCCTTCTCCGCCCAGTAGTCGTCCCCGAAGCTGCGGGCGAGTTCGCGCGCCCCGGCCCGGAGCTGCTCCTGATCCGGAGTGAGTTCGAAGTGCATCAGTCGACCTTCCGCTGGACGAGGTGGGCGGGGCGGCGGCGAAGCGGCCGCCCCCACACGATCCCGCGTAAGACGGGACCACGCATCTGATTCGCCGCAGACGAGTATTACACTCCGTAGTTTTCAGGTTGCCAGGATCGCCCGTCGGGGGTCAGCCGGTGCGGGAGAGGAAGGGGAGCAGGGCGGCCAGGTAGGCGTTCTGGTCACGGCTCCACAGATCGTGCCCGGCGTCGTCGACGGTCGCCAGCTCGACGGTCGGGAGCGCCTCCCGCCACTGCGCGGCGACCTCGTCGGTCACCACCGCCCCGCGCCGCCCGCCGCGGATCACCAGGACACCGCAGCGCAGCTCGCCGAGCCGGTCCCACAGCGGCACGTCCCGGGCCTGGGCGAAGACGGCCCGCGCCGCGTGGCCCGGCATCCGGTCGGCGACGGCGACGCCCCGGATCCGGGTTGTCAGCTGTCGCTCCACCGCGGCGTCGGGCGGACGCGCGTGCCGGGCCCAGTAGTCGCCGACGACGAGGCCGCCGACCTCGCCCGGGTACCGGAGCGCGTACCCCAGCGCGTAGGACGAGCCGCGGGAGAACGCGACCAGCACGGGCCGGCGCAGGCCGAGCGCTTCCACGACAGCCCGCAGGTCCGCGATGTGGTCCTCCCAGGAGTACCCGGCGGCGTCGGCGGGCGGCGCGTCGCTGCCGCCCCGCCCACGCAGGTCGACGGCGACGGCCTGGCGGTCGCCGAGCCGCTCGAGCAGCCACCCGTACTCGCCGGCGTACTCGCCCATGCCGGGCACCACCACCACCGGTGCCGGTGACAGGTCGGGCTGGTCGGACTGGTCAACCTGATCGAGCCGGCCGGACGGCGCGGCCCGGTCGTTGCCGAGGACGTGCAGCCGGACCGGGCCGTGCTGGACGAAGATGCTCACGCCGGTCACCGCGCTCTCGGAAGCTGTCACCGGCCCGGATCTCCTTCCAGGGTTCCCACCCGCCTGATCGGGATGGGCGCAACGGCCGAGACCGCCGGGACGGCCGGGACCTCGTCGTCGTGGCCGACCGCCCCGCCGAGACTGCGGGCGAGGGCGAACGTGGCGCTGTGCAGCGCCGCCAGCGGCACCACCGCGGTGACCAGGCCGAGCCCCTGCGCCTCGGTTGCGGTCAGTGTTCCGGTGCCCCCACCTCCGGGGGCGGGCCCCGGGTCGGTGCCGCCCACGGCCAGGCGGACCTCGGAGGCGCAGAACTCGGCGTCGTCGGCGGCGATGACGTGGTCGCACGGCCAGCACAACAGGGCACCGCCGGCCGCGCACCGGCCCTGGACGGCCGCGACGGCGGGTTTGGGCACGGCCTTCCACGCCCGGGCGTAGCGCAGCTGCCAGGCCCGCCCGCCCTGCACCGGCGGGCCGGCGGCCGGCGGGTCGAAGAAGTGCAGGCCGGTCCCGCGGAGCACGATCACCCGGACGCGGCTGTCCGCGCCGGCGGTCTGCCAGGCGTCGTCGAGCTCGCGCATGAGCTGGGCACCGTGCGCGTCGACCGGGTCGCCGGCCGCGGGTGCGTCGGCGGCGCGGGGAAGGCGGAACTGGAACGTGATGACGCCGATGTGCTGGTCGACGACGTCGTACTCGACATGTTCGGGACGCATCGGTCTCCCTCGCCGGTCGCAGGCGGACGGAAGCAAACCGCGGTCGACGGTCCCCCAGGGACAGCGACGTCGATGTCGCATTGACCCACACCTTCACACCGAGGGTCAACAGATCCACACGCGCGGCGCTCACGCGCGCCCGCCGAACACCCGATGGCAGGGTGGGTCGGGGCCGAGGGAGGGATTGGTGTGGAGATCACCGGAATGATGCTGGCGCTGCTGGACGTCGCGGCGGAGCACACGGTCGACTACAACCGCTGGTACGACCTGGACCACATGCCCGAGCACCTTGCCAAGCCGGACGTGCTGGCCGGCCGGCGCTACGCCGCGCCGCGGGACCTGCGGGCGGTGCCGGGGGCTGTCCGGTCCGAGCTGATCGGCGGGCATCCGTCCTACCTGACCACCTACTGGTTCGGTGGCCCGCTCGACATGACCAGCCCGCAGGCCCGGGAGGGCTGGCTCGCGCTGGACCGGACGATCCTGCGGGCCGGCAGGTTCTGGCGCCCCGGGCAGGTGCGGCACAACTCGCGGTGGCGGGTCTCCTCGGCGTGGACCCGCCCGGGCTGCCTGGTGCGTCCCGTCGCCGTGCCCTACCTGGCGCACCGGGGAGTGATCATGGCGTTGGGGCGGGCGCCCTCGCCGGACCGGGTGGACGAGGCGGTGGCCTGGTGGGAGGGCGTACACCTGCCCGACCTGGCCGCGGTGCCCGGAGTGCTCGCCGCCGTCCGGCTGACCCGGGCCGACGACGAGGGCGGCGACGAGGGTGGCGGCGAAGCCCTGCCCGCCTCGTCCGCCGGGCCGGCCGTGCGGGTGGCGGAGTCGGGGCTGGCGGAGCAGACCGGCCTGGTTCTGCACCTGCTGCTGTGCGAGGACGACCCGGCGGTGGTCATCGGACGCATCGCGCGGGCCCGCCGGTCCTGGCAGGCGGTCGGCCGCTTCCCGGCGCACCGCGGCGCGTACGAGGAGCTGGCCTTCCTGCCGTACCGGCTGATCCTGCCGCTCCAGTACGACTTCGACATGGGCGAGGACGATGCCGGCGCAGGCCCCCTCGCCGGTGTCGACGGGGGTCCGGCGGGCGGGGCGGTGCGCTGACCGCGCGCTGCCCGCGAGCTGACCGCGGTCCCAGTTGCTCGTCCCGGGCGGCCCGGCCGGGAGCCGTTCTGGCGGTCCCAGGCCAGTAGATGCCGGGGCCAGGACTTGTTCCCGGGGCCGCTGTCGGGTTACCTGTTGAACACCGGTCAAATTCGCCTATAGATTTTTCTCACCTCCTGCGGTGCTGGGTGTCGCGCGGGGGCTCAAGCGACGTGGAGGTAGGACTGTGCTGCTGGAGTTGGACGCCGATCAAGAGGTGCTGCGGGAGGCGACCGCCCGGTACCTGACCGACCAGGTGCCGGTCGACCGGATCCGCACGCTCCGCGCCAGCCCCGCCGGTTTCGACGCCGACTACTGGCGGGCCGGCGCGGAGCTCGGCTGGACGTCCCTGCTGGTCTCGGAGGAACACGGCGGTGGCTCGATCAGCGGGGCGGGCCTGGTCGACCTGACCATCGCCGCCCACGAGTTCGGGCTGCGCGCGGCGCCGGGGCCGCTGGTGCCGACGAACGTCGTCGCGGCCGCGCTGAGCGCCGCCGGCGGCGAGGCGCACACCGAGGCGCTGGAGAACCTGCTGGCCGGCACGACAGTCGCGTCCTGGGCGCACGCCGAGCCCGCGCCGCACGACCGGCTGGGCACGGTGGCGCTCACCTGCCGCGTCGAGGGCGACGAGATCGTCCTGGACGGGGTGAAGCGCCCGGTCGAGTCGGCCGAACAGGCCGGGTACCTGCTGGTCACCGGGCGGACGGCGGAGGGCCTCAGCCAGGTGCTGGTGCCGGCCGGCACGCCCGGGGTGACGATCACCCCGCTGAAGACGGTGGACCTGACCCGGCGGTTCTTCACCGTCCGGTTCGACGGTGTCCGCGTCCCGCGCAGCGCTGTCGTCGGCGAGCTCGGCGCCGCCGCGGACCAGGTGGAGCGCCAGCTGCAGCAGGCGCTGGTGATCCAGTGCGCGGAGAGCGTCGGCGCGATGCAGGCAGCCTTCGACCTGACGGTGCAGTGGTCCTTCGAGCGCTACTCCTTCGGTCGGCCGCTGGCCTCCTACCAGGAGCTCAAGCACCGCTTCGCCGACATGAAGTCGTGGCTGGAGGCGGCGCACGCGATCAGTGACAAGGCGGCCAAAGCCGTCGACGCGGAGACCCCGGACGCGCCCGAGCTGGTCAGCGTCGCCAAGGCCTTCAACGGCGACTACGGCTCCGAGCTGCTGCAGGACTGCGTCCAGATGCACGGTGGCATCGGCGTGACCTTCGAGCACGACCTCCACCTCTTCCTCCGCCGGGTCGTGCTCGACCGGGCGCTGTACGGAACACCGTCCGAGCACCGGCAGCGGATCGCCGGCGTCGTCGAGCACCTGAAGGAGCGGGCATGAGCACGGGCGCCACGAGCGGCGGGACGACCCCGTCGGGCGACATCGAGGATGTCGAGAGCTTCCGCCAGCGGGCGCGGAGCTGGATCCGCGCCAACCTCGCGCCGCTGCCGCCGAACGCCGGGGTCGGCGTGATGCGGGCGGGCCACAGCGATGAGGAGGAGCTCGCCGGCGTCGCCCGCCAGCGCGAGATCCAGCGGATGTTCTTCGACGCGGGCTTCGCCGGCATCTGCTTCCCGAAGGAGTACGGCGGGCAGGGACTGACCCCCGAGCACCAGCGGGTCTTCAGCGAGGAGATCACCGGCTACGAGTACCCGTCCGAGATCCAGGCGCCGACCTTCTCCCCGTGCGCGGCGGTGCTGCTGGACTTCGGTACCGAGGAGCAGAAGCGCCAGCACATCCCCGCGATCCTGCGGGGCGAGGAGCTGTGGATGCAGTTCCTCTCCGAGCCCAGCGCCGGGTCGGACGTCGCCGCCGCCATGACCACCGCCGTCCGTGACGGTGACGACTGGATCCTCAACGGCTCCAAGATCTGGACGACCGGCGCCTGGTGGTCGGACTGGGGCCTGGTGCTCGCCCGGACGAACTGGGACGTCCCGAAGCACCGCGGGCTGACCGTGTTCATCATGCCGATCCACCAGCCCGGCATCGAGGTGCACCGCATCGAGATGCTGAACGGCAACAAGGAGTTCTGCCAGGAGTTCATCACCGACGTGCGGGTGCCGGACTCCGACCGCGTCGGCGAGGTCGACGACGGCTGGACGGTCGGCACCCGGTGGATGTTCCACGAGCGGATGCTGCACAACTCGCCGCTGGTGACCATCCCCAAGGGCGGCGCACGCGGCAGCATCCGCGCCACCCACCTGGTGGAGATCGCGCGGGACGCCGGCCGGCTCGACGACCCGCTGGCCCGCGACCTGATCGGCGAGGGCCGGATGCTCGACATCGTCACCCACGCCCTGCAGGAGCGGCTCTCCCAGGGCCTGCGCTCCGGCCGGATCCCCGACCAGTCCGCGGCGGTCGGGCGGCTGTTCACCGGTGTGGTGGCAGCCCGGACGTCCACCCTGTCCTTCGAGCTCGCCGGCGGTGCCGGGGCGGCCTGGGCGGACGACGACGGCGCCACCGCCGAGTGCGGCAACGACTACCTGCTGCGCCAGGTGAGCTGCATCGGCGGCGGGACCACCGAGATGGCCCGCAACGTCATCAGCGAGCGCGTGCTGGGCATGCCGCGAGAGGTGGCGCTCGACCGCGGGGTGGCGTTCCGGGACGTCCCACGGGGCGGTTCGAGTCGCCGCTGACCGCGGCCCGCCAGCTGGCGGGCCTGGACCTGCCCGCGGTGGCCGGCGGCGTCGCACCCGACGACGCCGGCCACCGCCGGCCACCGCAGGCGGATACCGGGTGGGCCGCGGTCCGGAAAGGGCTGCGGATCTCCCACCTGGAAACGTTTGACTGTTCAACCTTTCTGAGGTGCGATGTGGCGCGCTCGGGATCGCCCCCGCGTGCGGTTCTCGCGACGGCCGGGATCGATATCCGAGAAACCTGCCGTGGTTTTTGTTGATGCCGTGATAAACATGCTCTCGCCAGAAAGAGTAGCGTTACCGCATCTGTCTCCCCGAAGTCGCGGGCGCACCGCGGCGGCGGCGTTCGTGCAGCACGCCACGGTGACGGGCCGGTCGCTGGCGGAAGCTCGGCGCGGTGCCGGGTGAGGCCGTTCCGCCGCCGCTGTCAGCCGCTGGCCGCTGGTGGTGGCGCTGGTCTGGCCGCCGGCGGGGCCGCCGGCGGCTGTCGCGCCGGGTTCGGCGTTGCCGGAACGCGCTTATCACACGCATTCTCGGATGCGCCCTATAGGCTTCCTTCGGATGGCGGCGAGATGACCAGGAATGTCCGGTGCTGCGACTCGCCGCGGTCCTGTGTCGGGTTGTCCGATGGTGGGACAGTGACCCAATCTGTGGCTCTTGACCGACCGAACGGCAGATGATAGCAATTTTTTAGGATTCGTTCGGTTTGCATGATGCCGTGTCCGGCTGGTCGCCGGGCCTGATCATCCGCCGGGCGTTCACTGCTTCACGGGCGGAGGGCTCTGAAGACATGGCACGGATCGAACCGCGTCCCCTGCGGCAGTGGCCGAAGGAGATGCGCGCGGCCCTGGCGGCGATGACGCCCGAGGTGCCGCGGCACCCCCCGCTGCCCACCGAGGGGCGCTCCAAGGCCCTCAACACGCTCGGCACCCTCGCCCACCATCCAGAGCTGGCCCACGCGTTCTTCACCTACAACGGGCACATCCTGCGCGGCACCACGCTCACGCTGCGGCAGCGTGAGCTGCTCGTCCTGCGGGTCTCCGCGGTGCGCAAGAACACCTACGAGTGGGCCCAGCACGTGATCATGGCCCGGGATGTGGGCATCACCGACGCGGAGATCGCGCGCGTCGCCTGGGGCCCGGACGCCCCGTTCCTGGACCCGCTCGACGCCGCGCTGATCCGCGCGGTCGACGAGCTGATCACCGACGGTGAGATCGCGCTGACGACCTGGGAGGTGCTCAGCGCCAAGCTCGACGTCCAGCAGCTGCTCGACATCATCTTCACCGTGGGCACCTACGAGACCCTCTCCATGATGATGCGCTCGTTCGAGCTGCCGCTCGACGACGACCTCCACGAAAGCTGAGGCCAGCGTGGCTGTCACCGTTTCCGCTGTCAGCCCGGACGTCGGCGTCGAGGTGGCCGGCCTCACCGGGCCCCAGCTCGTCGCCCCGGCGGTCGCCGCGGAGTGCCAGGCGCTTCTGGAGAAGCACGGCGTCGTCATCTACCGGGAGGTCCACGTCGACGACGCGGATCTGGTCGCGTTCAGCCGCATGCTCGGCACCGTGGTCGTCGCGCCGATGGGCGGGATGGACGGGCTGCCCGAGGTTTCGAAGATCACGCTGGACCCGGCCGAGAGCGTGCTGGCGGCCTACCGCCGGGGCACCTTCTTCTGGCACCTCGACGGCGCCAACGACGAGCTGCCGCAGAAGGCGACCCTGCTGACCGCGCGCCAGGTCTCCGACGAGGGTGGCGACACCGAGTTCGCCAACACCTACGCCGCCTACAACGCCCTCTCGGCCGAGGAGAAGGAGCAGTTCGCGCGCCTGCGGGTCGTGCACAGCTTCGCGGCCTCCCAGGCCCTCGCCGAGCCGGACGCCTCGCCGAAGGCCCGGGCGAGCTGGGAGCGGGTACCCGCCCGGGAGCACCCGCTGGTCTGGACGCGGCGCAGCGGTCGCCGGTCGCTGCTGGTCGGGGCCACCGCGAGCCACGTCGTCGGCTGGCCGGAAGAGGACAGCCGGGCCCTGCTCGACCGTCTTCTTGCCTGGTCGACGCAGCCGCGTTTCGTCCTGCGCCACCACTGGCGCCCAGGTGACCTGGTGATCTGGGACAACACCGGCATGCTGCACCGGGCGATCCCGTACACGGCGACGTCGCACCGGCTGATGCACCGAACGACCCTGCGGGGCGAAGAAGTCGTAGCCTGACCTCCGCGCACCGAGCAGATGCGCGGCAGGATGACGCCCATCGGACAGCCGGCCAGGTCCGCCAGGCCGGACTTAGCGGCGCGGCGGACGTGATCCCGGTCTGGAGTGTGTCGGTCTGACGGAGGGTCAGCATGCGAGTGGTCGTGGATTTCAAACTGTGTGAGAGCAACGCGCTGTGCGTGGGCATCGCCCCGTCGGTGTTCGAGCTCGACGACAACGACTATCTGGTCATCCTCGACGAGGAGCCGGACGAGGATCTGCGTAAGGACCTCAAGGCCGCGGTCTCGGCCTGCCCCAAGCAGGCCATCGCCATCGCCGAGGACTGAGCCTCGGCCCTGGGAGCCCCGGGCACGGGCACGGGCGGGCCCCCGCCCGTGCACACGACGCCCGCGGCTCCCGCGGGGGAGAGAAACACTTTTTGTCAGGTGATACGCGCTCTGCGCACCTAGGATTGTGCAGGATGAGCCGTCTGCCTCCCGTCGCCGCGCGCGTGTCACGCCTGCGGCGGGTGTCCCGCGGTCGGGTGTCTGCCGCGGCGGCCGCACCGGTCGGGGCCCGGGCGGCGGGCCGCCGGCGGGCGGCGCAGCAGTTCTGGCAGCTTCCCGAGCCCGAACTCGACCGCCTGCTGGCCGTCGCCAGCGAGGTGGACCGGGTCGAGCTCAAGCTGATCGTGCCGGCCCACGCGCACGGGAGCACCTGTGAGGCCCTCGGGGTCGACTTCACCCGGGCCCGCAGGCTCCGCGTGTGCTACCTCGACACCCCGGACCACGCGCTGCACCGCAACGGGGTCGTGGCCCGGATCCGGAGCATCGTCGGTGGGCCCGACGACGCCGTCGTCAAGCTGCGCCCGGTCGTCCCCGCCGACATCCCGCGGCGGCTGCGGCGGGCCCAGGACTTCGTCGTCGAGGTCGACGGGATGCCCGGCTACTACGTGTGTTCCGGGGCGCTGCGGGCCCGGCTCGGCGCGGACGACGTCGCCCGCGTCATCGCCCAGCGCCGCGCGGCGCACCGCCTGTTCACCCGGCGGCAGCTGCGGCTGCTGTCGTCCCGCCTGCCCGCCGGTGTCCGGCCGGAGGACCTGGTGATGTTCGGCCCGGTCGACGCCGGCCGGACCAAGATCCGGGTGGCGGGCCTGGACCGCCGCCTGCTCGTCGAGCGGTGGACCTACCCCGACGGCTCCCGCATCCTCGAGCTGTCGACCCGCTGCCTGCCCACCGAGGCCCTGCGGGTCGGTGCCCGCACCGCGGACGTCCTGCGGGCCCACGGCGTCGAGCTGACCGGCCCGCATCCGACCAAGACCCGGGCCACGCTGGACTACTTCGCCGGCGCCGCGGCGGCCCAGCGCCCGCGCTGACGCGCAGCGGGGCGGTCCGAGGCCGTCCGGGACGGATGCGCCGAACCGGTGACCTGGGAGAAGCTGTACGGATGGTGTCCTGACGGGCGGATACCGGGACCGAGGAGGCCAATACCGTGATCCGGCTCAGCGTGCTGTACCCGAGGAGCGAGGGCGCGACCTTCGACCACGAGTACTACATCACCAAGCACATCCCGATGGCCTGCCGGATGTGGGGGCTGACCGAGGTCGAGGTCGACCGGGGCATCCGCGGGCCGTACGTGGCGGCGGCGCACTTCCGCTTCGCCTCGATGGAGGATCTGAAGAAGGCGATGAGCGCCGACGCCTCGGAGATCAGTTCCGACCTGGTGAACTACACCACGATCACCCCGGTGATGCAGATCAGCGAGTTCACCGGCTGACCGGTGGCAGTGGCTGCCCGCCAGCTCGTCCCAGTCGATCGGGGCGGACACCGGCGCACCAGGACCAGCCGCCCCCGCAGCCGCTGGCCGACCACGTCGGCATGCAGCTCACCCGCGGCGACCGCGGCGCCGGGGTCGTCCGTGCCGTGCGGTGTCCACGTCCCGATGTCCCAGACGATCACATCCCCGGCACCGTACTGCCCGGCCGGGATCACACCCTCGAAGTCGAGATACTCGAGCGGATGGTCCTCGACGTGCACGGCCCCCGGATGACCTGGCCACGTCACGCCTCCCGAGGGGTCCTGCACCCCGCTGCGGGCAGCGTAACGCTCGGTGACTACTCCGGGTCGTAGGCGAGGTTCGGGCGCAGCCACTTCTCGACCTCGCCGATGCTCATGCGCCGCCGCCGGGCGTAGTCCTCGACCTGGTCGCGGCCGATCCGCCCGACGGTGAAGTACCGCGACGACGGGTGGGCGAAGATGATCCCGCTCACCGCGGACGCGGGCGTCATCGCGAACGACTCGGTCAGCGCCATGCCGACCCGGTCGGCCTCGAGGAGGGCGAACAGCGCCTGCTTCTCGCTGTGGTCCGGGCTCGCCGGATAGCCGAACGCGGGCCGGATGCCGCGGAACCGCTCGGCGTGCAGGTCCGCCAGCGCCGGCTGTGCGTCCGGCTCGAACCAGGCCCGGCGCGCCTGCAGGTGGACGTACTCGGCGAAGGCCTCGGCCAGCCGGTCGGCCAGCGCCTTCACCATGATCGCCCGGTAGTCGTCCTGGTGGGCCTCGAAGTCGGCGGCGAGCCGATCGGCACCGTGCACGGCCACCGCGAACGCGCCGAGATGGTCGCCCGCCGGCGCCACGTAGTCGGCGAGGCTGCGGTTCGGGCGCCCGGTGGGCTTTGCCGTCTGCTGGCGCAGCATCGGCAGCCGCAGCTGGCCGCCCTCGGCCAGGGAGCTGGTCGCACCCGGCGCGGCGGCGTCCACCGCGGCCACGTCGATCACGATGTCCTCACCGTCGGCGACGGCGGGCCAGAAGCCGTACGCACCCTCGGCCCGCAGGCCGCCGTCGGCGATGATCTGGTCGAGCAGGGCGTTCGCGTCGTCGTACAGCTCGCGGGCGACCGGCTGCTCCAGGATCGCCGGGAACTTGCCCTTCAGCTCCCAGGCGAGGAAGAAGAACTGCCAGTCGATCATGGCGCGCAGCTCGGCGAGCGCCGGCGTGACGACACGCAGCCCGGTGAAGGCGGGGACGGGCAGGTCGTCGAACGGGACCTGCTCCCGGTTCGCCCGGGCCCGGGCGAAGGTGAGCAGCGGCTGCTGCTGGCGCTTCTCGTGCTGTTCCCGCAGCTCCTGCTGCTCCTGGCGGGTGCGCGCGGCGAGTTCGACCGCCCGGTCGTCGTCGAGCAGGTCGGAGACCACGCCGACGACCCGGGAGGCGTCCAGCACATGGACGGTCGTGGCGTCGTAGGCGGGCGCGATGCGCACGGCGGTGTGCTGGCGGGAGGTGGTCGCACCACCGATCAGCAGGGGCAGCTTCAGCCCGCGGCGCTGCATCTCGGCGGCCACCGAGACCATCTCGTCGAGGGACGGCGTGATCAGCCCGGAGAGGCCGACCGCGTCCGCGCCCTCGGCCACGGCCGTGTCGAGGATGACCTTCGCGGGGACCATCACCCCCAGGTCGATGACCTCGTAGTTGTTGCAGCCCAGGACCACGCCGACGATGTTCTTTCCGATGTCGTGGACATCGCCCTTGACGGTCGCCATCACCACCCGGCCGTTGCCGCGGCGGCCCTGGTCGGCGTCGGTGGAGCCGCCGGCGGCGAGCAGTGCCTGCTTCTCCGCCTCCATGTAGGGCTCCAGGTAGGCGACGGAGCGCTTCATCACCCGGGCGCTCTTGACCACCTGCGGCAGGAACATCTTGCCCGCGCCGAACAGGTCACCGACGATCTTCATCCCGTCCATCAACGGGCCCTCGATCACGTCGAGGGGGCGGGCCGCCTCGGCGCGCGCCTCCTCCGTGTCGGCCTCGATGAAGTCGACGATGCCGTGCACGAGCGCGTGCGCGAGGCGCTCCCGGACCGGGGCCTCCCGCCAGGACAGGTCCACCACGCGCTTCGTGCCGCTGCCGCTGACCGTCTCGGCGAACGCGACGAGCCGGTCGGTGGCGTCGTCCCGCCGGTCGAAGAGCACGTCCTCGACCAGTTCGAGCAGATCGGCGGGGATGTCCGCGTACACCGCGAGCTGGCCGGCGTTGACAATGCCCATGTCGAGCCCGGCGCGTACCGCGTACAGCAGGAACGCCGAGTGCATCGCCTCGCGGACGACGTTGTTGCCGCGGAAGGAGAACGACAGGTTCGAGATGCCGCCGGAGAGGCGCACCCCCGGGCAGCGCTCCTTGATCAGCGGCAGCGCGTCGATGAAGGCCTTGGCGTAGCCGTTGTGCTCGGCGATGCCGGTGGCCACCGCGAGCACGTTCGGGTCGAACACGATGTCGGTCGCCGGGAAGCCGACCTGCTGGGTGAGCAGGTCGTAGGCGCGCCCGCAGATCGCCACCTTGCGCTCGGTGGTCTCCGCCTGGCCCTTCTCGTCGAAGGCCATCACGACCACGCCGGCACCGAAGTCGCGGATGCGCCGGGCCTGCTCCAGGAAGGGGCCTTCGCCCTCCTTGAGGCTGATCGAGTTCACGACGCCCTTGCCCTGCACGCAGCGCAGGCCCGCCTCCAGCACGCTCCAGCGCGAGCTGTCGATCATGATGGGCAGTCGGGCGGCCTCCGGCTCGGTCGCCAGCAGGTTCAGGAACGTGGTCATCGCCCGCTCGCTGTCGAGCAGGTCGGCGTCCATGTTGACGTCCAGCAGGTTCGCCCCGCCACGGACCTGCTCGAGGGCGACGTCGATCGCGGCCTGGTAGTCGTCCGCCTCGATCAGCCGGCGGAAGCGGGCCGAGCCGGTCACGTTCGTGCGCTCGCCGATCATGACGAAGCCGGTGTCCGGACCGATCTCGAACGGCTCCAGGCCGCTGAACCGGGTCCGGTCGGGCGGCTCGGGGATCGGGCGCGGTGCGGCGCCCTTCACCGCGTCGGCGATCCGCGCGATGTGCGCCGGGGTCGTCCCGCAGCACCCGCCGACCACGTTGACCAAACCCTCGGCCGCGAACCCGCCGATGAGCCGGCCGGCCTCCTCCGGAGTCTGGTCGTAGCCGCCGAACGCGTTCGGCAGGCCCGCGTTGGGATGGCAGGCCGTGTACGTGCCGGCGAGCCGGGCCAGGTCCATCACGTGCGGGCGCATCTCCTCGGCACCCAGCGAGCAGTTCACCCCGACGACCAGCGGCTCCGCGTGGGCGATGGAGCTCCAGAAGGCCTCCACCGTCTGCCCCGACAGCGTCCGCCCGCTCATGTCGACGATCGTCACCGAGATCCACAGCGGAAGCTGCGGGGCGACCTCGCGGGCCGCGGCGATCGCGGCCTTCGCGTTCAGCGTGTCGAAGATCGTCTCGATGAGGAGGAGATCGACACCGCCTTCGGCCAGCGCCGCGATCTGCTCGGCGTAGGAGTCCCGGACCTGGTCGAAGGTCGCCGCCCGGTACGCCGGGTCCTCCACCCGCGGAGACAACGACAGGGCCACGTTCAGTGGCCCGACCGACCCGGCGACGAACCGGGGCGCCCCCGTCCGCTCGGCGGCCTCGTCGGCGGCCTGCCTGGCCAGCCGTGCGCCCTGCACGTTCATCTCCCGCACCAGCGACTCCAGGCCGTAGTCGGCCTGGGCGATGCTGGTGGCGGTGAAGGTGTTCGTCGTGGTGATGTCGGCGCCCGCGGCCAGGTACTGCCGGTGCACGTCGAGGATGACGTCCGGCCGGGTCAGGTTCAGCAGGTCGGGGTCGCCGGTGATGTCCTTGGGGTGGTCCGCGAACCGCTCGGTGCGGTAGTCGGCGGGGGTGAGGCCGGCGTTCTGCAGCATCGTGCCCCACGCGCCGTCCAGCACGACCACGCGCTGCGCCAGCAGCTCCCGCAGCACCTGCCCACCGGCCACCTGGGCATCGGGACCGCTGACAACCGCGCTACCGAGGACCCCGGATTCCGCCATGACATACACCTCCCTGTGAGGGAGGCGCCCTTACGGAGTGGTGCCGGCCGAGCGTGGCGGACCTGAGCCCGTTACAGAACCAGGGTCCGTTGCAGCGCCCCTCGACTTAATCGCCGACATTACACGGTGCCCCGCGAGGCACCGACGTCCAGCCGGACCCCCGGCCCGACGTCCCGCCGGGGTTCCCACCTGGGTTCCGGCCCGGCCTGCGCGACGATCTCCGGGCCGCCGACGAGCAGCTCGCGCAGCATCGCCCGCAGCGAGCGCCGGTCGCTCCACATCGGAGCCGTGGCGGGAAAGATGTGCGTCCGCGCGCGGGGGAGGGCGGCGGCAACCTCGTCCACCATCAGGGTGCGGTGGATGAAGTCGCCGTCCTGCCCGACGACCAGCACCCGCGACGCCACCCGTGCCAGCCGCCCGCGGTCGGCGACCGGGGCGTTCCCCGGGCGCTGCGTCGGCGGTGTGCAGGCCGCCAACATCAGCGCGTAGGCCCGCAGGTACGCGTCCGCGCCGCGGACCGACAGCAGCTCCGGGGACATGCACGCCGCGATCTCGGTGCGCAGCTCGTCCGGGTCGCCCCCCTGCCGGGCCAGGTGGATCCGGCGGAACAGATCCTCGACGTCCGGCGGGATCGGCTCGTCCAGCGCCGGCGGCAGCAGCAGCGCCAGGGCCTCGAACCGGCCCGGCTCCTGGTCGACGAGCGCCATCAGCGCGCCGGCCCCCATGCTCTGCCCGACGGCGGAGGTCGCCCCGACCGCGTCGGCGACCGCGGCCAGCTCCGCGGCGAGCTCGGGATACGTCCAGCCGTCGGGCCGCGGCGACGAACCGCCGTAGCCGCGGAAGTTCACCACGGCCTTCGTGCCCGGCAGGTTCAGGACAGTGGGCAGCATCACCCGCGCTGACGCGCCCCAGGCGTGCGCGGCGAGGATGACGGGCTCTCCCTCCCCGACCACGAGCACCTCGTTCGACGCACCGGGCCCGCCGACCGTGACCGTCCGAACCTTCTTCGGTACTGCCCGGAGCTGCCCCGTCCCTGTTGCCGACACCGACACCGACACCCCGTCCCTGTGCTGTCGCGGTCCCCCGCGCTGCCGCGAAGACCGTCCTGTCCTCCGTTGACGATCCCATCGTGGTTCTCCCGGTGTCGGGCAGGCGCCGGGCGTCACACCCGAGCAACGGGGCAGTCGCCCGTCCGCCCAGCGTCGGGAGCTGGTCGCGTCGGTGGGAGGCATGGGGAACCTCGTCTCCGGGGCAGGGATGGGACATCGACCATGACTCCGAACGTATGTTCGATGATAGGCGGGTCCGGGTGGTGGTGGGTCTGGCGGGCAGGGGGAGACCACACGGGGAACCGGACGTCGCCTCGAGGCCCCGGCGACGTCTGACAGGCCGGAGCACCGCAGCCACGACATCCAGCGGTGGTGCCGTGGCTGCGCCACTGTCCGTCTACGACTCCGCCGCGCCGTCTACGACCACGCCGCGGCGGGGCAGAGGCAGAACGGGTGGCCGGCGGGGTCGAGGAGAACCCGCCAGCGGTCGCCACCCGGCTGGAACTCGGGCTGGGTCGCGCCGAGCCGGTCGGCCAGCTCCAGGGTCGCGGCCAGATCCGGAACGCGGAAGTCCAGATGGAACTGCTGCGGCCCGTCCTGGTCCGGCCACCGCGGCGGCTGGTAGCCGTCCACCCGCTGGAACCCGATCATGATCTCGGTTCCGGGGGGTGTCAGGTAGGCCCAGGCACCATTCTCGTCAGCACCACCGACGCCCCATCCCGTCAGCTCGCCGTAGAACTCCGCCAGTGCCTTCGCGTCCGGGCAGTCGACCATCAGCCCGGCCCAGCTCACCCCCGCGGTCGGCCCCGCCGTCTCCGCCGTCTCCATCGTCTCCATGTCACTCCTCCAGCTCGGGTGCGGGGCGGTCGACGTGCGGACCGTTGCGCCGTGCGCATCTCCCGCGCGGTACCGCTGCTCCTTCCCGCGCGTTCGTCCCCGTGGCCATCCTCACCGCGATACCTGGCTTCTCCTGTCAGGTATCGCGGCGGAGAATGCGGCGGTGCGCGCCAGCCGCCTGTTGTCCGTCCTTCTGCTGCTGCAGGTCCGCGGCCGGCTGACCGCCGGCGAGATCGCCGCCGAGCTGGGTGTGTCGGTCCGCACCGTCTACCGGGATCTGGACTCGCTCGCCGCGGCGGGCGTGCCCGTCCTCGCCGAGCGGGGGTCCGCGGGTGGGTACCGGCTGGTGGCCGGCTACCGGACGAGCCTGACCGGCCTGACCGCGGGCGAGTCGGACTCGCTGCCGCTGGCCGGCCTCCCGGACGCCGCCGCCGCGCTCGGTTTCGGCCTGGACGCCGCGGCCGTCGAGCGCAAACTGCTCGCCGCGCTGCCCCCGGGGAACCGGGAACGGGCGGCACGGGCCCGCGAGCTGTTCCACCTTGACGCGCCCGGCTGGTTCCGGGACGCCGAACCCGTACCCTTCCTGGCGGACGCCGCCGGCGCGGTCTGGGGGCGTCGCCCGATCCGGATCACCTACCTGCGCTGGCGCGCTCCCCGCGAGGTGGTCCGTGAGGTGGAGCCGCTCGGCATCGTCCTCAAGAGCGGCACCTGGTACCTGGTCGCAGCCACTGCGCAGGCACCGCAGGCACCGAAGGCGGCGCGGACGGGGGAGGCGGGGGCACGTGCCGCGGGCGTGGAGGCGGGTGCCGGCAGCGGCGTCCGGGTCTACCGGGTCGGACAGATCCGCGCGCTGGATGTCCTGCCGGGGACCTTCACCCGCCCTGACGGGTTCGACCTGGCCGGGTACTGGGCCGGCTGGACGGCGCGGTACGAGGCCGAGGTCTACCGGTCCTCGGCGACGGTGCGGCTGTCGCCGGCGGGGCTGCGGCTCGTGCCCTTCCGGCTCGCACCCGCGGTGGCGAGGTCCGTCCAGCGCACGGCGGGCGAGCCGGACGCCGACGGCTGGGTGCGCGCCCGGCTGCCGATCGAGTCCGTCGGGCACGCCCGCGGCGACCTGCTGGTCCTCGGCGCTGACGTCGAGGTGCTCGATCCGCCGGAGCTGCGCGCGGCGATGACCGAGGCCGCGGCGGACCTGACGGCGCTCTACGACCGCCCACCCGACCACCGCGGGGTACCGGGGCAGGTGGTCACAACCGGGACATCGCGTGGGCGGCGGGGCGCTGGCATGCTGGACCGGCCGTACGAGAAGGAGCGCAGCGACATGACGACGTCCGCACCCGACCCGGACCGCACCCGCGTGATCGGGGAGGTCTTCGAGAGCGCCTTCGGCGATCTGATGGCCGCGGAGGCGGGCGCGTTCCGGCGCAAGTTCCGGAAGATGGCGGCGTCGCCGTTCGCCTTCTACCGCGGGTCCGCGGCGCTGTTCTACGCGGACGTCCACGCGCTCGACGACCCGTTCCTCGACGAGCGGACGAGCCGGGTCTGGATCCACGGCGACCTGCACGCGGAGAACTTCGGCACCTACATGAGCAGCAACGGTGTGCTCGTCTTCAACGTCAACGACTTCGACGAGGCCTACGTCGGGCCGTTCACCTGGGACCTGCGCCGGCTCGTCGCGAGCCTCGCCCTGCTCGGCCGGGCGAAGGCGCTCAGCGACGCCGTCATCACCGACCTGGTCGAGGCCTGCGTCGGCGCCTACCGGGAGAAGATCCGCGACCTCGCCGAGGGCGGCTCGTCCGCCGACCTGCTGACGCGGACGTCCACCTCGGGGGTGGTGCACGCCTTCCTGCAGCAGGCGCGGCGCGCCACCCGGGTCGGACTGCTCGACGAGCTCACCGTGGTCGAGGACTACGACCGACGGTTCACCCGGGGCGGCGGGGCCAGCGCGGTCGACGACGAGACCCGCGGGAAGGTCCTGGCCGCCTTCGACCGCTACCTGGCGACGGTTCCGCCGGGGCGGCGTACCCGGCCGGTGTCACTGACCGTCAAGGACGTCGTGCTGCGGCGCGGCGTCGGCATCGGCAGCGCGGGGCTGCCGTCCTACAGCCTGCTCGTCGAGGGGCAGACGGAGGCGCTGGACAACGACGTCGTGCTGTACATGAAGCAGGGCCAGGTCCCGGCGGTCAGCCGGTTCGTCGGCGACGAGCGGATCGCCGGCTACTTCCGCCACCAGGGGCACCGCACGGCGCTGTCCCAGCGCGCGCTGCAGGCGGACAGTGACACCTGGCTCGGGTACACCGAGATCGACGGGGTCGGCCAGCTCGTCGCCGAGGTGTCGCCGTACGCCCAGGACCTGGACTGGTCCGAGGTGAACGAGCGGGACCAGATGCTGGAGCTGGTCGCCGACCTGGGCCGCTCGACCGCGCGGATGCACGCCGTCGCCGACGACGAGAGCGAACACGACCTCGTCAGCTTCTCCACCGAGGCCGCCATCCACGAGGTGATCTCGGCGGACCCGAAGGGTTTCACCGCATCCCTCGTCGAGTTCGCCCACAGCTACGGCGCCCAGGTGCACCACGACCACGCCCTGTTCGTCGACATGTTCCGCAACGGGCAGATCATCGACGTCGACTGACGGCGGGGCCGGCCGCGAGGGCGCCGGTGGATGACGCGTCCGGCGGGCGTCCCGGCTGAGGTCAGATGCCGAGGAAGTCGAGGACGGCGTTCATCGCCCGGGTGTTCGCCTGGACGGAGTAGTGGTCGGCGCCCTCGATTGCCCGCCCGGTCGCCTTGGGGAGCAGCGCGGCGAGCTCCTCGGGGGAGCCGGCCTCGTCGCGCTCACCGGTGACGAGCAGGACCTCGCAGGTCACCGCGGCCATGTCGGCGGCGGTGAGCTGACGGATCGGCCGCCGGGCGAACGCCAGCACGGCGTCGATGTCGTTGCCGGCCCGCCGGGCCAGCCCGTGGATCATGCGGACCAGGACGTTGGTGCCGTCGTCCGCACCCGGGGTGAAGGTCGGCCGCTCCGCCGGGCGGTAGTCGAGCAGGCGCGGGCCGATGCCGAGCAGGGCCAGCCGCTGGAAGGGCGCCAGCCCGCGCACCGCGCACTCCAGCAGCAGGTGGGCGCCGGCGGAGAAACCGACCGCGTCGACGGGGCCACGGCCCGCGAACGCCTCGGCGACCTCCGCCGCGACGTCCGGGTAGGCCGCCGGGTCGGTGTCGCGGCGGGAGCCGCCGTGACCGGGCAGGTCGATGAGGATCACCTCACGGCCGGCCTCCTGCAGCAGATCGACCCAGCCGGACGAGCGCCAGCCGTGCTCGCTCGACGAGGCGAGGCCGTGGACCAGGACCACCGGGGGAGTGTCAGCCATACGTCGAACCGTAAGCCCGGACTGACGACTCGCGCGCTGTTTGCGCCGCGCCGCCGCGCCCTCGTGTCCGCGGTGTTCCTGTGACGGCCGCGTCCGCTGGGTCGATCCCGGAAGCCCGTGCTGGCCAGCCTGGACTTATAAGGTTAGGTTGGCGATGTGGTGGAGGGGCGGATGGCGGAGGCCGACGGCGCGGGCTCGCCCGCCGATCGGGCCGGCGGCCTCTCGGCGCCGGGTGACGCCGGCGAGACGCTCGAGATCGCCGCGGAGCTGCGGCTGAGTCTCAGCCTGCTGTTGCGCAAGCTGCGTCTGGTCCAGCCGGCCGGTGAACTGACGGTGGGCGAGACCGCGGCTCTCATCCGGCTCGAGCGCGGCGGGCCGGCGACGGCCGCGGCGCTCGCGAAACAGGATGCGATCAGCCCGCAGTCGATGGGGGCCACCCTGAGCGGGCTGGAGGAGCGAGGTCTCATCGAGCGCCGGCCTGACCCGGATGACGGGCGCCGGGTCATCCTGTCGGTGGCGGCGGCCGGCCGGGAGGCGCTGCGGGAGCGGCGCAACGCCCGCAGCGAGCAGTTGGCGCGGGCACTCGCCGAGAGTTTCAGCGATGCCGAGCGGGCCTGTCTGAAAGCGGCGGCGCCCCTGCTCGAACGACTGGCGCACAGCATCTGATGGCGCGGCCACCAGGCAGCGGTCCTGTGGGTACCCCGGTCGCGGCCGTCGGCGGCAGGTACAAGTGGGTCGTCCTGGCGAACACGACCGCCGCGGTGTTCATGTCCGCGCTCGACGGGTCGATCGTCCTGATCGCGCTGCCGCCGATCTTCCTCGGTATCGACCTGGATCCGCTCGCACCCGGCAACGTCAGCTACCTGCTCTGGATGATCATGGGATACCGCCTGGTGCAGGCGGTCCTCGTCGTCCCGCTGGGGCGGCTGGGGGACATCTTCGGCCGGGTCCGGATCTACAACGCCGGCTTCGTGGTCTTCACTGTCGCCTCGATCCTGCTGTCCTTCGATCCGTTCCGCGGCGGCTCCGCGGCGATGTGGCTGATCGGCTGGCGGGTGCTGCAGGCCCTCGGCGGCTCCATGCTCGCGGCCAACTCCGCCGCGATCCTGACCGACGTCTTCCCCGCCGACCAGCGCGGCCTCGCACTCGGCATCAACCAGGTCGCCGCGCTCGCCGGGCAGTTCATCGGCCTGGTAGCCGGCGGCGTGCTGGCCGTCTGGGACTGGCGGGCCGTGTTCTGGGTGAACGTCCCGGTCGGCGTGTTCGGCACCATCTGGGCCTACCGCCGGCTGCGCGAGCCGCCGCGCCGCGAGCGGCCGAAACGGGGGCGCTTCGACTGGTGGGGCAACATCACCTTCGCCGGCGGGCTCGGGGCTGTGCTGGTCGCCGTGACCGAGGGGCTGCAGCCCTACCGTGGGCACACCATGGGCTGGACCAACCCCACGGTGATCGCCCTGCTCACCGGCGGCACCGTGCTGCTCGTCGCGTTCGTCGCCGCCGAGAGACGGGCCGAGTCGCCGATGTTCGAGCTCGCCCTGTTCCGGATCCGGGCGTTCACCGCCGGGAACATCGCCGGGCTGGCCGTCTCGATCGCCCGCGGCGGGCTGCAGTTCGTTCTGATCATCTGGCTGCAGGGCATCTGGCTGCCCCTGCACGGCTACGACTTCGAGGACACCCCGTTCTGGGCCGGGATCTACCTGCTCCCCCTGACCGCCGGTGTGCTCGTCGCCGGCCCGCTCTCGGGCTTCCTCTCCGACCGGTTCGGCGCCCGGGGGCTGTCCACCTACGGATCGCTGGTGTTCGCGGCCAGCTTCGTCGGGCTCATGCTGCTCCCGGTCGACTTCTCCTACTGGGCCTTCGGCCTGCTGATCGCGGTCAACGGCATCGGCGCCGGGATGTTCGCGGCGCCGAACTCGGCGTCCATCATGAGCAGTGTCCCGGCGTCCGTGCGCGGGGTCGGCTCGGGCATGCGGGCGACGTTCCAGAACGCCGGCAGTGCGCTGTCGATCGGGGTCTTCTTCTCACTCATGATCGCCGGTCTGGCGGGCAGCCTGCCAGGCGCCTTCGCGACGGGGCTCGCCGCCGAGGGCGTTCCCGGCACCGTCGCCGACCAGGTCGGCGCCATCCCACCGGTGGCTTCGCTGTTCGCCGCGGTGCTCGGCCTCAACCCGGTGGAGCACCTGCTCTCCGCCGCCGGCTCACTGGACGCCCTCGCTCCCGAGCACCGTGCGGCGATCACCGGACGCGAGTTCTTCCCGCACCTGATCTCCGAGCCGTTCCACACCGGTCTGATCGTCGTGTTCGGTGTTGCCGCGGCACTGGCCGTGATCGCCGCGGCGGCCTCCGCGCTGCGCGGCGCGCACCAGCCGCACCCCGCCCGGGCCGTCGCCGCCGGCCTCTCGCCGGCCGACATCCCGCCGGCCGACATCCCGCCGGCCGGCATCCCGCGGGCCAGCATCCCGCCGGCCGATCAGCCCACCACGCCCGACGGCGGCTCCCCGCCGGCCAGCCTGCCGTGACCGCTGATGCTGACTGCGGCCGCCCCGCTGCGGCTGAGGGCCGGGACGCGGGGCGGGCGCAGCGTGTGTGGTGGGCGTGGGCGCGCGCGCCGGTCTCTCAGGGTTCGTTGATCAGGTAGACGACGTCGTTGGCGACCATCTGCTCGAGGTGCTCGGGCAGCACGGTGTGACCGGTGAACCGTTCGACGACCACCAGGCCCTTCGCCACCCGGTCCGTCGCGCCGGTCAGGTCCAGGTCGCGCAGGAGCGGGAGAACCACGTCGGGGACGGGGTCCGGGCCCGGCTCGAACGCGGCGAGGACGTCGCCGTGCTGGGCCAGCGAGAGCCGGGTGAGGGCGTTCAGGTTCCAGAACATGCTGGCGGCCAGCCCATGCCGGGACAACGACGAGAGCACGGCGTGCCGCGATCCCTGGCTGCCGCCGGCCTCCACCGCGAGGACCGCCCGGTCGTCACCGGCAAGGGGGAGAACGAGAAGGCAGGGGTCGGTGCGGCCGTCGGCCCGCAACCGCGCGAGTGAGCAGGGGACGTCCGGGTCGGCGTCGAAGCACCGCACGACGTCGGCGGGTGCCGCCCCGACCACGACGGTGAACGTCGCGGCCTCGCGGAACTCGCTGCGCCGGCGCACCCAGCGGTAGCGGGCCTCCGGCTGGGAGGCGACCGGCGGCGGCGCCTCTCCGCGCA
The DNA here is from genome assembly GCF_041008525.1 of Parafrankia sp. FMc2. NCBI lineage: Bacteria > Bacillati > Actinomycetota > Actinomycetes > Frankiales > Frankiaceae > Parafrankia > Parafrankia sp. FMc2. Next base: position 53,165 of record NZ_JBFLUG010000019.1, read on the forward strand.
GCCGGTGTCCCAGCTGGTCGCTGCGCCGGTGGACTGTCTCCGGTTCCGGCCCGGCGCCCCAGACCACCAGCTCGTAGGTCTCGTCCTCGCCGGCGCCGTCGCGGCCGCGGGCACACACCCGCAGCCGGTAGTCCCCGGGCCACGGGGGTGTCTGGTGGTAAAGGGAACGGGCGTCGGGCGGCGCGTCCTCCCGCCTGGTCGCGCCGCCGATCACGGAGGCGGCGCCGGCGGCGGCGGTCCAGCTGACGTCGACGATCTCGTCCCAGGCCGCTGCCTCGGCGGGCGGCGGCGGGCCGGGCGGCGCCGCGAGCACCTTCAGGGACACCGCCACCCGGCCGGTCCCGACGCCGGTCCGGACGCACACACCGCCGGCGGCGACGTCCACCAGCCCGTTGCGGGCGAAGTCGGGCGCCCCGGCTCCCGCTCCCGCCCCGGTCCCGGCGGAGTGGGAGCTGTCAGGCCCGCCGGTGTCCTCGACGAGGGCGAAGGTGTGCCCGGTGACCGGCACGCAGCCGGCGGCGTGGCGGGGCAGCCGGTAGTCCGCGCGGCGGCGCAGCAGCAGGGCGGCCGGGTAGGCATCCGGCATCGGGCGGCCGCCCAGGACGAGCGCGGCGGAGCCCAGCGCGACACCGACGACGACCGGCGCCTCGGCGCCCAGCGCCGGCGGGTCCAGCTCGCGCAGGACAGCGGTGGTCACCGCCACCGCAAGAGCCAGGTGGGCGGCGCCATGGCGGGCGGCCAGCGTCGCCTCGTCAGCAGGCGCGTCCGGCGGCTCGGCGCCACTGCTGTCGTCCACCTCGAACACGCGGTCGTCCACGACCAGCAGCGGGCCGGTGACGGGATGGTCGGCCAGCGCGCGTAGGTAGGCCAGGACAAGGTGGCAGGCGCCGGGGCTGACCCGGTCCAGCCGCGCGACGGCGTCGACCGCCTCGGGCTCGTCGGCGGGCGCCGCGAGGACCCGCGAGGTACCCGCGGCCGCCCGCACCGGCCCGGACGCCGACGGGTCGGTGAGGCTGCGGGTGAGGCCACGCGGCGCGTGCAGCGGGATCTCGTCGACGACCAGCTCGAGCGCGCCAAGGACCCGCTCCGGCAGACGTGGGCCGACCGACCGCAGCGCGGTGAGGACCGGAGCGCCCGGCCGAACCACCGGCCGCTCCGCCGCGCTGATCCGGCCGAGCTCGGCGGCGGGGGTCGGCGGAATGCGCGCCACCAGCTGTGAAAATACCTCCGCGACGACGTTCGCGAGCGGATCCAGGAGGCCCGCCGGCAGTTCGACGGTCGGCTCAGGGAGGGAAATCTGACGGCTTTCCAGGTCCGATCGAAACACTTGCGAAACTGTACTGAAGGGCCTGTGATTTGGTCGCGATCCGCTCTTCGGCGGCGTGACGATCCGTCAACACACATTCGTGCGGACGGAACCCCCGCGCCGGTGCGGCCGGATTTTCTGACAGCGGCGGTCGCGGTACGGCAATGCTATCCCGGGAGGCGGCCGCTGTTTCACCGGCGGACCGTCGGGAGGCGGAGATGACGATCTGGCCGGTTGTGCCCGGCCACCGCGGTACCGGGCGGTGACCGACCCGGCGGGTGACCCCGAGGCGACGCCCGCACAGCCGTGTCACCATCGTGCCGCCCGCCCGCACGCGGCATCCGCCGGGCGGCTCGGGTAGTTGCGCTCCGCCGGTGGGGCTCTGGCTCCGCCGCCCTGCCGCCCGCTCCGCCGCTCCGCCGCCCTGCCGTCCGCCTCGCTCCCGCCGCCTACCGCCCGTCACGCACCGGCCGGTCCTCCCGGGCGAGCGCCGTGCCGGGCCCACGGTGGACGCGGGCTGCCGGACGCCTCCCGCCCGCCGTAGTGCGCCCCGCCGGTGCCCAGGGCGCGCCCGGCGACACGTCCGGGCCGGTCAGAGGAGGCCTGACCGGCATGACGGGAAGCGACCGCGGCCGAGGCCGTGCCGTCAGGAAGCGGGCACGGTCCGCACGAGGGCCTCGGCGGCCAGCTCGTACCCGAGCGGGCCGAGGCCGGCAATCACTCCGGCGGCCAGCGGCGAGACCACCGACTCGTGCCGGAACGCCTCTCGGGCCCACACGTTCGACAGGTGGACCTCGATCCACGGGCGCGGGTAGTTCGCCAGGGCGTCCCGCAGGCTCCAGCCGGCGATCATCAACGCGCCCGGGTTCACGATCGCGCCGACCGTGTCGTAGTTGTCCTGAATGGCGTGGATCAGCTCGCCCTCGGACTCGCGCTGGACCGCCACGACCTGCCAGCCCCGGTCAGCGACCCGCTTCGCGACCGCCGCCTCGATGTCGGCGAGAGTCGCCGTCCCGTAGATCTCGGGCTGGCGCCGGCCGAGAATCCCCAGGTTCGGTCCGTTCAGGAGAAGCAGGCTGCTCACAGTGAACCTCTACAAGTGTGTGGCATGTTGTCTGGGCACGGTGTTTATAGCAAGGCCCGCGGGTTCTCCAGGTGGGGGGCCCGGTGCCGGCCGATCGTATCCACCTGGTCGCAGTCCGTCCTAACCCCGATGGTGATCGCCATCCGTGGTGTCGGCATCGTGACAGCGCCGGTGATGCTCCCCCTCGGGAGTATTACGTCTCCTGGTGCACCTGTTCGCTTGTCCGTGGTTCTTGTATAGATTCCCTGCCTGTCGTGCCCGTGATTTGCACCTGCCGGGCACGGCCGGCGGGCCGGCGGCATCTCGCTGGCCACGCCCAGCCTTCCGTACCCATCTCTGAGAGGTGACCTGTATGAGTGACAGTCGGCGGACGGCACCCGAGTTCCCGGCCTGGCCCCAGTTCGACGACGCGGAGCGAGCCGGGCTCATCCGTGCGCTCGACCAGGGCCAGTGGTGGCGGATGGGGGGCACCGAGGTCGACTCGTTCGAGCGGGAGTTCGCGGAGTACCACGGAGCGGATCACGCTCTGGCGGTGACGAACGGTACGCACGCCCTGGAGCTCGCGCTGCAGGTGCTCGGCGTCGGCCCCGGCACCGAGGTGATCGTTCCCGGCTTCACCTTCATCTCGTCGTCCCAGGCCGCGCAGCGGCTCGGCGCGGTCGCGGTGCCCGTCGACGTGGACCTGGAGACCTACTGCATCGACCCGGCGGCCGTCGAGGCCGCGATCACCTCTCGGACCAGAGCGATCATGCCGGTGCACATGGCCGGCCACTTCTCCGACATGGACGCCCTCGGCAAGATCGCCGCGAACGCCGGCGTTCCGCTCATCCAGGACGCCGCCCACGCCCACGGCACCAGCTGGGCAGGCCGCCGGGTTGGCGAGCACGGCAGTATCGCGGCGTTCAGCTTCCAGAACGGCAAGCTGATGACCGCCGGTGAGGGCGGCGCGGTCACCTTCCCCGACGCGGAGCAGTACGAGCAGGCGTTCCTGCGGCACAGCTGCGGCCGTCCGCGCACCGACCGCCGTTACCTGCACCAGACGTCCGGCTCGAACTTCCGGATGAACGAGTTCACCGCCTCGGTGCTGCGCGCCCAGCTCGCCCGGCTCGGCGGGCAGATCGACACCCGCGAGCAGCGCTGGCCGGTGCTCGCCGAGCTGCTCGCGCAGATCCCCGGGGTCGTGCCGCAGGGCCGCGACCCGCGCTGCGACCGCAACTCGCACTACATGGCGATGTTCCGGCTGCCCGGCGTCGGCGAGGAGCGGCGCAACGCCCTCGTGGACGCCCTGATCGAACGCGGCCTGCCGGCCTTCGCCGCGTTCCGCGCCATCTACCGGTCGGACGGCTTCTGGGAGACCGGCGCCCCGGACGCGACCGTCGACCAGCTCGCCGCCCGCTGCCCGAACGTCGAGGCGCTCAGCGCGGACGGGATCTGGCTGCACCACCGCACCCTGCTCGGCACCGAGGCGCAGATGCACACCATTGCCGAGATCCTGGCCGAGACCCTGGCCGGCGTGTGAGCAGCACGCCCGTGGCCGGGACGTCCGTGGCCGGGACGTCCGCGGTGGAGGGCACCGTCCGGGTCGCGGTGGTCGGGCTCGGGTGGGCCGGGCGGTCGATCTGGCTGCCCCGGCTGCGCGACCATCCCGCGTTCGAGGTGGTGGCCCTGGTCGACCCCGACCCGGGAACCCGGGCCGAGGTGGCCGCCGAGCCCGCGGCCGGTGCCGGTGCCGGCGTTGGCGTCGACGTGCTCGCCCATCCCGCGGAGCTGAGCCGTTCGGCGGTCGACCTCGCCGTCGTCGCCGTCCCGAACCACCTGCACAGCCCGGTCGCCGCCGGCCTGCTCGCGGCGGGGGTGCCGGTGTTCGTGGAGAAGCCGGTCTGTCTGCGCACCGCCGAGGCGGAGACCCTGGCCGCCGCCGAGCTGGCGGGGGGAGCGGTGCTCCTGGCCGGCAGCGCCGCCCGCTTCCGGGCCGACGTCCGCGCGTTGTACGGCATCGCCGAGCAGCTCGGCACCATCCGGCACGTCGATGTCTCCTGGGTGCGCGCCCGTGGCGTGCCCGATGCCGGCGGCTGGTTCACCCGGCGCGACCTCGCCGGCGGGGGGGCGCTTCTCGACCTCGGCTGGCACCTGCTCGACGTCGCCGCCCCCCTCGTGGGGACCGACGGATTCGTCCACGCGGTGGGCACGGTCTCCGGCGACTTCGTCGCCGACGCCGCGTGGAGCGCCTCCTGGCGCCACCCCGACGACGCTGCCGGCTCCCGGTCCGGCGGCAACGTCGAGGACACGGTCCGGGCGTTTCTCGTCAGTGGCACCGGAGTGTCCGTGGCGCTGCGGGCCAGCTGGGCATCCCACGAGCCGCTCGACGGCACGGTGGTGCGGGTCGAGGGGAGCGCCGGCTCCGCGGAGCTGCGCTGCACCTTCGGCTTCAGCCCCAACCGCCACCCGTGGTCGACGCTGACCTGGACGAAGAACGGCACCACCACCAGCGTGGACGTCCCCACCGAACCGATCGGTGCCGAGTATCGCCGCCAGCTCGACGAGCTTCCGGCGCAGCTCGCCGATCCGGCCCGGCGCGGTGCCGCGGTCGGGCAGGCGAGGTCGACCATCGCCGCCATCGAAAAGATCTACGAGTCGGCCGGACTGGCGCAGTCCACCGTTCCGGCGCATACGACCACGTCGGCGCTGCTGCCCGCCGCGTCCTGACACACCGGTGGGCAGCGCTGCCACGCCAAGCATGGGGGGAGCCGATGGGCACCACAGCAATCGTTTTCGACCTCGACGGTGTGATCGTCGACAGTCACGCCGTGATGCGGGAGGCCTTCACGCGTGCCTACGCGGAGGTCGTGGGCCCGGGACCCGCTCCGTTCGAGGAGTACAACCGGCATCTCGGCCGGTACTTCCCGGACATCATGCGGATCATGGGCCTCCCGCTGGAGATGGAAGGCCCCTTCGTCCGGGAGAGCTACCGGCTCGCTCCCCAGGTCCTGTTGTTCGACGGGGTCCGCGAGCTGCTGACCGGCCTCCTCGACCGGGGGATCCGGCTCGCCGTCGCGACCGGCAAGAGCGGACCGCGGGCCCGTGACCTGCTGGCACAGCTGGGCATCCTCGACTGCTTCGAACGGGTTATCGGCTCCGACGAGGTCGCCCGGCCCAAACCGGCGCCGGACATCATCCAGCTTGCGCTGGAAACCCTGGGCGCGGATCCCGCGGACGCGATGATGATCGGCGACGCCGTCACCGACATCCAGAGCGCCCGCGGGGCCGGCGTGCGGGCCGTCGCCGCCGTGTGGGGGCAGGTCGACGAGTCCGAGCTGCTGGCAGCGGCACCCGACTGGGTGATCTGGTCCCCGACGCAGCTCCTCGGCCTCCTCGCGGAGCAGCCGTACCTGACGGTCTGACCGCCGAAACGGGTTCCGCCGCCGCTCAGCGGCCCGGCTCGTCCGGCTCGTCCGGCTCGTCCAGGTCGCGGGCCAGCAGCACCGCGCCCGTCAGCGACGACAGACCGCCCTGCGACGCCCGGACGGACACCGCGGGATGGCCCGGCCGGGCCATCGCCTCCGTCCGGGCCGCCACGGCGTCGACGAAACCGGCCAGCCCGTCCGCGAATCCGCCGCCGACCACCGCCAGATCGGGCCGCACCAGCTCGGTCAGGCCGGTGATGGCGCCCGCCAGCGCCTGCGCCGTGGCCCCGACGGCCTCCTGGGCCCAGCTTTCACCGCTCTCCCAGCCGGCCTGCAGCTGCGGGTAGGTCACCTCCACATCCGCGGCGCCCGCGGCGCCCGCGGGGTGCGCGCGCAGGTGGGTCGCCCGGTGCAGGGTGGCGGGTCCGGACGCGAGGGCCTGCAGGCAGCCGCGGCGTCCACACCGGCACAGCGGCCCGTCCAGGGCGATGACCAGATGGCCGATCTCGCAGGAGCCGCGCCCCGGCCCCGGGCAGAGCCGGCCGTCGAGGACGATCCCGCCGCCGATGCCGGTGCCGACACCCAGGTAGACCAGGTTCGCGGCACCGGCATGGTGCGCCTCGGCCAGCGCGGCCAGGTCACCGTCGTCGGCCAGCGCGACCTGCGCTCCCGGCACGAGATCCCGCAGGGCCTGCCCGAGCTGCAGGCCCGCCCAGGACGGCCGGCTCGGCCAGGTGGTGACCCGCCCGTCGGAGTCGACCGTCGCGGGCATCGCCACGCCGATCGCGGTCACCTGCCCGTCCCACCCGTCGCACAGGGCCCGGACGCCCGCGCCGAGATCACGCAGGTCGGTCTCGGCCGGAGCGCCGACCGACCAGCGGAACACCGCCTCGCGCGAGGGCCCACCCGCCTCCGGGCTCGTCGCTTCCGGGCTCGTTGCTTCCTGGTTCGTCGTCTCCCGGTCCGTCGTCTCCAGCCGCAGCGCCACCTTGGTGCCGCCCACGTCGATGCCGAGTCGGCCGGTCACCCGCGGGGCCGTCACCGCGCACCCGGCAGGCCGAAGAACGCCCGGTACAGGTCGACCTGCTCGGCCAGCATGTGGATGCCCGGATGGGTAGGCAGGCCCCGCCCCTGGGCCGCCTGCAGCAGCCGCGTCCGCGCCGGTTTCATGATGATGTCGGCGACGACGCACCCGTCCGGCAGGTCCGTCGGGTCGAACGGCAGCGGGTCCTGGGGGCGCAGCCCGAGCGGGGTGGCGTTCACGACCACGTCGACCGGGCCCTGACCGTCCCGCGGCGTCGCCCTTCCGGGCCAGTGGGCGTCCAACCGGCGCAGCAGGTCGGCGAGCCGGGCCTGGTCCGGATCGTGCACGGTCAGCCGCGCGCAGCCGGCGTCGAGCAGCGCCACCGCGATGGCACTGCCGGCACCGCCCGCCCCGACCAGCCGGATCTCGCTGCCGGCGATCCGATGGCCCGCGCGGAGCATGCCGCGGACGAAGCCCGCACCGTCGAAGTTGTCGGCCAGCCAGCGCCCGTCGGGCTCCCGCCGCAGCGCGTTCGCGCTGCCACTGATCGCAGCGGCGGGGGAGCGGAGGTCGGCCAGGTGGGCCGCGGCCACCTTGTGCGGGATCGTGATCAGGATCCCGTCCAGGTTGGCGATGGAACGCAGCCCCGTCAGCACGGCCGGGAAGTCGGCCGGCCGCGCGTGTACCGGGACGAGCACCGCGTCCAGCCCCGCCTCGGCGAAGACCGGGTTGACCAGCCGCGGCGCCTGCACCTGGTCGACCGGGTCGCCGACGACGACGTACAGCCGTGTCGTGCCGCTGATCTCCCGCGGTCGCGCCGCCGGCCGCGTCCCGAGGGTGTCGGATGTCGTCACAGCGCGCTCCGGTCCATCGCGGCGAGCGTCGAGGCCACCAGGTCCGCCGGGACGTCCGGCACCAGCCGGGGCCCGTCCGACGAGTCCAGGACGAAGGCCAGCCCGGTGGTCGTCGATGTGCTCGTGGACTTCTTGTCCCGCCGCATGATCGACACGAGCTCGCCGTCGTCCACGCCGGCGGGAAGCGCGGTCGGCAGCCCGTAGTGCGCGACCACCTCGTGGTGCTCGGCGGCCCGAGTCTCGTCGATCAGGCCCAGCCGTGCCGCGAGCCGGCCCGCGAACACCGTCCCGACCGCCACACCTTCGCCGTGGCGCATCCCGAAGCCGGTCGCGATCTCCAGGGCATGGCCGAGGGTGTGCCCGTAGTTCAGGATGTGGCGGAGCCCGGAGTCGCGCTCGTCGCGGGCGACCACCGACGCCTTGAGCGCGACGCTGCGGGCTATCTGCTCCTCGACAGGCAGACCGCGCAGGTCACCCGCGCCGATGAAGTGCGCCCGCGCGATCTCGCCGTAGCCGTTGGTCCACTCGCGGGCGGGCAGCGTCCGCAGGTAGTCGGTGTCGCACAGCACCGCGCTCGGCTGCCAGTAGGCGCCCACCAGGTTCTTGCCGGCCGGGAGGTTCACGGCGGTCTTGCCGCCGACGCTGGCGTCCACCTGGGCCAGCAGGGAGGTCGGCAGATGGATCACCGCGATCCCGCGGTGGTAGAGCGCCGCGGCGAGGCCGACGACATCGGTCGTCGTCCCGCCTCCGCAGGACACCACCGCGTCCGACCGGGTGAGGCCGAAGGCCGCGAACTGTTCGCACAGGTTCCCGACGTTGGCCAGGGTCTTGTCGCGCTCGCCGTCGCGGGCGGTGATCCGCACGGCCGGGACCCCGGGGTCGGGCACCGCGTCCTCCGCGGGCCGCGCCGAGACAATCGCGACCCGTGCCGCACCGACCCGCGCAACCGCCGCCGGCAGCAGGTGCCGGGCACCCGGCCCCACGTCGACCGGGTAACCGCGCTCACCGAGGTCGACCCACACCCGATGCGCCGTGACTGACTCCGCCATTGTTGTCCTTCCGGTGTGTGTCTCATGATAGATGGTGATCCTGGTGTCCGGTAACCGTGTGCACCCCTGATGACTATTCAGGAATAGGGTGCACGGCTCGGGTTGTGGATGGCACGGGTGGGCGGGAGTGGGTGTATCCGGGCCGTACTATCGGCAACGGCTCCGAATTACCGTGAACGGAGCAGAGGGGGCTGGGGTCAAAAACATGGTTGGTACGCAACCGTTGGTCCTGCCGGCGACAGATCTCGCGCAGCGCGGTCGCACGATCGTGGGTCAGTTCTCGAGAATTGTCACCATGCGTGCCAGCAGTATCGCGGTGCGCGATGAAATGCTGGTGCTGACCTATGCTGAACTGGACTGGCGCTCTTCCGCGCTGGCCCGTTCTCTCGCCGCTTCCGCCGACGACGGCGGCGCGGAGGGAAACGTCGGCATCCTGCTGGACCAGGGCGCCGCCGCGATCATCGCCATGCTCGGCGCGCTCAAGGCCGGTCGACCGTTCGTTCCGCTCGACCCGATGCTGCCGGCCGCCCGACTGGGCCAGATCCTGCAGCTGGCGGACGTCGCGGTCTGCGTGACGGACGAGCCGCACCGGGAACTGCTCGCCGCCGCCGACGACCCGGCGCGCTCCACCCGGATCAACGCTGTGATCATCGATGCCGCGGGCCGGGCCGGCGACGCCCCGGTGGCCGGCGACCGGGTACCGGACGCCGCGCTGCCCGGCTGGCACACGCTGCCCGCCGACCCTGCCTTCGTGGTGTTCAGCTCCGGGTCCACCGGCGTCCCCAAGGGCGTGATCTGGCGCCACCAGACCGTCGTCCACGAGCTCGAATCGGGCCTCGACCAGGTCGGTGTCAACGCCACCGACCAGATGGCCCTGATCCTGCCGGTCGCCTTCGCCGCCGGTATCACGGTGATGTTCTGGGGGCTGCTCTCCGGCGCGACACTGCACGTCCTCGACCCGCGCGCACGCGGGATCGAGGTTGTTCCCGGCTGGCTCGCCGAGCGCGGGATCACCACTCTGCATCTGACACCGGCCCTCATCCGGGCGCTCGTCGGCGCCGCACAGCCCGGCCAGGCCCCGATCAGCCTGCGAGCGGTCACCAGCTCCGGCGAAGCGGTCTACGGCCGTGACGTGACCGCCCTCCGGGAGATTCTCCCGAGAACCTGCACGTTCTACAACTGGTCGGGATCCACCGAGACAGCGTCTCTCGCCTTCTTCCCGGTGCGTGCCGACGACGCCCTTCCCGCCGGTCCGCTTCCGGCCGGGTGGGCCGTCCGTGGCAAGACCATCACCATCGTCGACGACCATGGCAATCCTGTTCCTGACGGTGTCACCGGCGAGATGGCAGTGACGTCCAGGTATCTTTCCGGCGGGTACTGGAACGCCCCGCAGACGACTGCGCTGCGTTTTCTCCCGGCGGCGGGCAACCCGAATTCAGACAACTCCGATACCGGGGTGACGTACCGCGCCGGTGATCTGGCCCGTCGACGTCCCGACGGATGTATCGAACTACTCGGACGCGCCGACGCAGCCGTCAAGATTCGCGGATATCTGGTGGAGCCGGCGGAGATCGAGGCCGTCCTGCTCACCTCACCGGACATTGTCGAGGCCGTCGTCGTCGCGGAACGACCGGAGGACCAGCCCGCGCGGCTGATCGCCTACGTCGTCTGCACGAGCGCCGTCACCTCGGCGGCCGTGACCGTCCGGGCGCTGCTGCGGGCGAAACTGCCCGCCTACATGGTTCCCGCCTCGGTGGTGCTGCTCGACGAGCTCCCGCGCAACGAGCGCGGCAAGGTGGACCGCACCGCGCTGCCGCCGGTGCCCCCGCGGGCGCCAGGCCGGCTCCCGACGGGTCGCAGTCACTGGGAGCTTGTGGTCCGGGACCTGTTCGCGCAGGTACTCAAGGTCGACGAGGTCTACCTCGACGACGACTTCGTCGAACTCGGCGGAGACTCGCTCCTCGCCCAGCAGCTGCTCAGCGAGATCGGCGCCCGCCTCGGCGTACGCCTGCCGACGTCGGTGCTGGCGGAGGCGCCGACCATCGCGACGCTCGCCGCGCGGGTGGCACGAGCTCACCGTGACATCCCGACCCACCCGACCTGCGTCCCCCTCGCGGCCGACGGCACGAGGCCGCCGCTGTTCTGCGTCGCGGGGGCCGGCGGACTGGCCATCAACTTCGTCGCGCTCTCCCGCCTGCTCGGCTCCGACCTGCCCTGCTACGGCTTCCAGGCACAGGGCCTGGAGAACCGGGCACTCCCGGACTGGAGCGTCGAGCGCCACGCCCGCCGCCACCTGGCGGTGCTGCGCCTGATCCAGCCCACCGGGCCGTATCACATCGCCGGGTTCTCGTTCGGCGGTCTGGTCGCCCTGGAGATGGCGCATCTGCTCGTCGACGCCGGGGAGGAGGTGGCGCTGCTGACCCTGCTCGACAGCAAGCTGCCCCGATCCGCGCAGGCGGGACAGCCGGTGCCGGGCGGCGCCCCGGCCCGAACGGTGGAGCGACGTCTCCCGGTGCCCACCCTGACCAAACTGCGCAAGGCGGCACGGCTGCCGCTGGCCGGCCTGGTCCGCTACCCGGGCCTGACCCAGTTCGACACCTTCTTCGACCAGTCCCGGCTCATCGCCCAGTCCTATCGGGTGCGCCCCTACGCCGGCCGGTCGCTGCTCTACCTGGCCGAGGACAACACCGACCCGGCCCGGGACGGCTGGACCGACCACCTGACCGGCGAGGCGACCGTCGTCACCGTGCCCGGCGAGCACCATTCGATGCTCAACGAGCCGCATGTCGGTACCCTCGCGGCGGACCTGCGTGCCCGGCTGGACGAGGTGATGGCCCGGTGACGCCCAGGGGCGGTGCGCCGCGGTCCGACCGGCCGCATAGTGTCTTCCGCCGTGGTCTCGTCGCGTGGGTCCGTCCTGTCCTCCCGGGTGACCCGCCTGCACGCGCGGGCGGTCGCGAAGCTGACCGGGGTCGACGAGGCGGCACGTAGCCTGCAGTTCTTCGCCGACCAGGGGCGGTCCGTCGCCGCCCTGGTCGGCCTGTCGATCGTCGGATCCCTGGCGGTCGCCGCGGGCCCGTTCCTGCTGCGCCACCTCATCGACGACTCCCTCCCGACCGGCCGGCTCCGCGATCTCGTCCTTCCGGTCGCGCTGCTCGGCGCCCTGCTGGTGTTCGAAGCGGCAGTGCTGTCGACCCGGATGGCGCTCATCGCCCGGCTCGGCGCCGTGATCACCGTGCGCATGCGGCAGGCCGCGAACGCACGCATCCAGCGGCTCCCGTTCGGCTTCTTCCCACGGAGCCAGCAGGGCGAGGTCATGACGGTGATGTCCACCGACGTGATCACGGCGCAGTACGCGATCTCGGCGATCGTCCAGGCCGTGATCTGCCGCGTCGCGGACATCGCCGTCGGTCTGACGGTCGTCTTCGTCCTCGACTGGCGGCTGAGCCTCGTGGTGCTGCTCCTCGCCCCGATCACCCTTGGAATCATGAAGGTCGGCCGGCGGCGCCTCGCCGGACTGTCCCAGCGTCAACGTGAACTCGACGGGCAGCTCATGGCCCAGGTGGCTGACACCTCCTCCGTGTCGGGCGCCCTGCATGTCCGGCTGTTCGACCGGGCGGACCACGAGTGCACCCGGTTCGACGCCGCCGGCGCCGGCCTGCTGGCCGCCGCCCGTGAGCAGGCAGGGCTGACCTCCCGGGTGCGCCTGGTGGTGAACCTCGGCGTCGTCCTGACGATGATCGTCGTCGTCACCGTCGGTGCGTGGCTGGTCTCCACCGAACGCACCACGCTCGGGACCGTCGCCGCGCTCGGTGGCGCCCTGCTGGTGTCCTTCGGTCCGCTGGCGTCCGCGGTCGAGCTCAGGTCCGAGCTCTCCTCCGCCGGTGCGTCCTTCCGCCGGGTCTTCGCCCTGCTTGATCTGCCGGTCGACGAGGCGTACGCCCGGGCGCGCGAACGCGTGCCCCCGGGCGGCGGTCTGCCCGCGGGCCAGGCCCTCGACCTCGTCTTCGAGGACGTCTGGTTCTCCTACGACCGCACGACCGACCGCGCGGCGACCGGCGACGACAGCTGGGACCTACGCGGGATCACCCTGCGCGTCGCCCCGGGCACGACCACCGCGGTCGTCGGGTCGAGTGGTGCGGGCAAGACGACCCTCGCCTACCTTGCCAGCGGTGTTCACCGGCCTCAGCGCGGCACGATTCGTCTCAGCGGTCTGGCCCTCGACGACATTGCCTCCGCCGAGCTGCATACGGCGGTCGGCGTCGTTCCGCAGGATCCCCATCTGTTTCACGACACCATTGCGGCCAACCTTCGGTACGGCCGACTCGACGCCACCGACGACGAGCTGCGGGAAGCGCTCGACGCCGCCCATCTCTCCGCGCTGCTCGACCGCCTGCCGGAAGGTCTCGAGACCCGCGTCGGGGCCCGCGGCTACCGATTGTCCGGGGGTGAACGCCAGCGTCTCGCGATCGCCCGCGTTCTCCTCCAGTCACCGCAGGTTCTCATCCTGGACGAGGCGACCTCGGCACTCGACAGCATCTCCGAAGCCGTCGTCCGTGCTGCGCTGGACCGCCTTTCCGTCGGCCGGACCTGCCTGGTGATCGCGCACCGGCTTTCCACCGTCATCGATGCCGACCGGATCTACGTGATGGATCGCGGCCGGATCATCGAGAACGGCACCCACAATGATCTGCTCGCCGACGGCGGTACCTACGCGCAGCTGTATGGACCGGTCACTACCGGATAACTCGCACCCGCTGGACGGGCGCGTACCTGGAGCCGCTCACCCTGCGGTCCGAAAATGCTGATCGCCTCCGTCGGCACCGACCCGGTGTTGGTGAACGCATGCGGAACATGGGTGTCGAACTCTGCGACCTCGCCGGCGGCCAGCGTCATATCGTGCTCACCCAGCGCCAGCCGGAGGCGCCCGGACAGCACATAGATCCACGCGTATCCCTCGTGGGACCGCTGCTCCGCCGTGCACACCGGCCGCCGGGCGGGAACGATCATCTTGAACGCCTGCAGCCCGCCCGGACGCCGGGCAAGGGGGATGAAGGCCATCCCGGCGCGTTCGATCGGGCGTGGCAGGGCCCGAGGACCCGCGTGCTGTGGCATCCCCACGAGATCATCTATCGGAAGCCGGTAGACCCGCGCGAGCTTGACCAGCATCTCGAGGGTGACGCGGCGCTGGCCGGACTCCATCCGGGACAGGGTGCTGACCGAGATCCCGGTCGCCTGCGACAGCTCCGGGAGCGTGGTGCCGCGGCCCTTCCGCAGCGCGCGCAGTCGTGGGCCCACGGTGGCGAGGACCGGGTCGACCTCGAGGACCGGGTCGACCTCCCCGTCCTGTCGATCATCGGTCACACCTCCATTTCCGGTCCAACCGAACTGGCTGTCAAGTCCGCGAGGCGCGGGCCGCCTGCCCGCCGGACGCGGGCGGGATCAGGGGCCCGGTGGGCGCACCCGCTGTACCGGGCGATCTGCTCGTCCTATGCTGGACCAATGGATGAGATAGCTGTCTCATATGGTGAGACGATCTGGGATCCGGAAACCTACGACGCGCCGCGTCGGCGGCTGGTTCCCGCCTTCGATCTGCTCTACGGGGCGGTGGCTGATCTGGTCGGCGAGCTCGGCGAGCCCCACCCGGAGGTCCTTGATCTGGGTGCGGGAACGGGCCTGCTGTCGGCCGCCGTGCGCAGCGCGGTTCCCGGCGCGCGGCTGCACCTGATGGACGGCGCGCGGCCGATGATCGACGGTGCGGTGGCGCGGCTCGGCGAGAGCGTGGCATCAGTCACGGTCGCCGACCTCACCGATCCGCTGCCGGTCGGGCCGTTCGACGCCGTGGTGTCAGCGCTGGCGATCCACCATCTTGGTGACGGCGCCAAGCGTGATCTGTTCCGCCGCATCCGGCTCGCGCTCGTCCCCGGTGGTCTGTTCGTGAATCTTGAGCAGGTGACCGGTCCGGATGACCACGCGACCGCGAGGTACGAACGGATGCACGAGCAGTGGGCGCGGCAGGCCGGCTCGGACGACGAGGAGTGGGCCGGGGCGCTCGTGCGCATGGCCCATGACCAGTGCTCTCCGCTGGATGATCAGCTGGGTTGGTTGCGGGAGGTCGGTTTCGCCTCCGTCGACTGCGCCGTCAAGGTCTGGCGCTTCGCCGTCTACTCCGGCCGCTCCCGGCGCTAGGACGGCGGACCCGCGGATGTCACCGCCGAGCTGTCGCCGCCGAGCTGTCGCCGCGGAGCTGTCACCGCCGAGCTGCCGCCGCCGAGTCGCTGGCTGCGGCGGCCCGGCGGCGGCCGGTCCGGGCCCCCGGCGTCGGCGGCGAGCGGTCGTGCCTGACCCGAAGGTGCGGGGCGCTGTGTCGGTGGTGCCGGGGTGTCGCGATGGCGACAGTGGACGGGCCCGGTCGCGGTCGGGAGGTCGCTCCCGGGAATGATCCGGGTCGGGCGGAGCCGCGGTGAGTCAGCGACCGCGGACGCGGATCATTCGACGGTCAAGGACGTTTTGCGGGATCCCAGGGCTTGTCCGGGGCGTTGCTAAGGGTGCGTTCCCCCGGGTGCGCAGAATGAGCGCCGCAGATTCTTGCGAACGTCTTACAAGCTTCTACAGCGGAGTAGCAGAATTGTGCCCTGACGTAAGGGTTCCGTGTGTGCGTCATTGCCTGGGTCTGTGGTTCGTGGTGCGGGCATCGGTACTACTATGGGCCGCCCGGAGTTAGAAGGCTGACGGTCGCCTGGAGTTGTGCATGCGGATCGCTTTCCTGTGCGAGCAGTACCCACCCGTCATCTGGGACGGTGCTGGCGTGTACACCCATGACATTGCGCACGCGCTGGCAAGGCGCGGGCACGAGGTTCATGTGCTGTGCACGCAGGGCCGAGACGTGCGTGACGAGGTGTTCGATGGTGTCCACGTTTACCGCCGTCCGCTGTTTCGGGCCCCACTCAGCCGTTACCTGGGGCCGGCGGGAAAACTGATCACCGGGCGGGATCATCCGCGTGATTCGCTGACCCTGCGGGTGTCACTGGCCCTGTCCTACGGTTTCTGGCTGCGCCGGATCGGGATCAGGCCGGATGTCATCGAGACCCAGGACGGTGAGACGCGGGGCCTGTTCACCGCGCTCGGGCGCCGTACTGCACTCGTGATCCATCTTCACACTCCCACGATGATGGACGTGCGGATGCGTGATCCCGAACTGACTCGCAAGGGTGAGTTCGCCGATCGGATCGACCGGTTCTCGGCGCTGCGGGCCGACGTGCGGACCTCGCCGTCCCAGCTGCTTGTCGACAGGTTGCGCGAACTCGACTGGCTGCGGCCGGACACCGACGTGGACGTGATTCCCTATCCGTTCGACAACGGGCCCTTCGCGGATGTGCCCACGGCGGAGCACACAGGCCGGGATCTGGTGGTCGTCGGCCGGCTGGAGTGGCGCAAGGGCCTCGACGTGCTGATCGACGCCGCGGCCAGACTGCAGACGCGAGGCGTGGACGCGAAGCTGATCTTCGTCGGGCAGTCGTCCGGGCGGATCGACGGCGTCGAGACCGGGACCTGGCTGGAGCGCCGGGCCGCCGACCTCGGGGTCCCGGTGCGGTTCGACGGGCACGTGTCGCGGACCGAGCTACCCGGCCGTTACGGGGAGGCCCGGGCGGTGGTGGTGCCGAGCCGCTTCGAAAGCTTCTCGATCGCCGGCCTGGAAGGAATGGCGGCCGCGCGGCCGGTTGTCGCCACGGCGACGACCGGGGTCGCCACCTGGGTCGACCGGTGGAAGGGCGGGGCCGTGGTCCCGCCGGAGAACCCGGACGCGATGGCCGATGCGCTGGAACCGTTTCTGACGGATCCGGCACACGCGGCCACGGTGGGGCTCCGGGGCCGGGAAGGAACCACGGAACTCGACCCGGCTCTGATCGCCGCACGCCGTGAGGAGGTCTACCTCAAAGCGATCGCGCGGCATCAGATCCACGGCGCCGGCAAGGGGCGGCGCTAGCCGACCCGTTACCCTGTTAGCCGCGCCTGACCTGGGGGCCGGTGGCAGACGGTCGCGCCATTCGGAATGTGTTGAGCTGACAGTGCTGGGGGTTTCAGCTATGCGTGTCGTTGTCGCGGGAGGCGCGGGCTTTCTCGGTAGCCATCTGTGTGATCGGCTGCTCGGAGAGGGCGAGGAGGTCGTCTGTGTCGACAGCTTCCTCACCGGGCGGAGGAGCAATGTCGAGCATCTGCTCGACCAGCCCGGATTCGATCTGATCGAGCAGGACGTATCCGAGCAGGTCACGGTGCCGGGGGCGGTGGATGCGATCCTCCAGTTCGCGTCGCCGGCATCGCCGCTCGACTATGCGCGATACCCCATCGAGACGTTGAAGGCCGGCGCGCACGGCACCCTCAACACCCTCGATCTTGCGCGGAGCAAGGGCGCGCGCTTCCTGCTCGCGTCGACCTCGGAGGTCTACGGCGACCCGCTGGTACACCCCCAGGAGGAGTCGTACTGGGGGCACGTGAACCCGATCGGCCCGCGCAGCATGTACGACGAGGCCAAGCGTTACGCCGAGGCGTTGACGACCGCCTACCGGAACCGGCACGGCATCGACACCGCCATCATCCGGATCTTCAACACCTACGGCCCGCGGATGCGTACCGACGACGGGCGCGCCATTCCCGCCTTCGTCTCGCAGGCACTGCGCGGTGAGCCGGTCACCGTGGCCGGCGACGGGATGCAGACCCGGTCCGTCTGCTACGTCGACGACCTCGTCGAGGGCATCCTGCGGATGCTGCGCAGCGGGCTTCCCGGCCCGGTGAACCTCGGTAACCCGCACGAGATGACGATCATCGACACCGCGCGGCTCGTGGTCGAGCTGGTGGGTGCCGAGGTGCCGATCACCTTCGTGCCGCGGCCCGGCGACGACCCGATGGTGCGGCGGCCGGACATCACCCGCGCCCGGCAGCAGCTCGACTGGGAGCCGACGATCGAGGTGCGCGACGGGCTGCTCCGCACCATCGAATGGTTCGCGGCCGAACTTTCCGCCAGGCCGGTGGCCGGGGCCGGGACAGCCACACCCGGGGCCTGAGCCCGAAGCCTGAGCCCGAAGCCTGGGCCCGAAGCCTGGGCCCGAAGCCCGGGCCCTGAGTCCCGTGTGCCCTGAATCCGTGCCCTGGGCCCGCTCTACGCCCCTGACCTGCTGTGATGGTCAGGGGCATGGAGCGGGCCGGCGCCGGCTCACAGGTGCGGAAGCACCTCCTCGGCGACGAGGGCCAGGTGGTCGAGATCCGTCATGTCGAGGATCTGCAGGTAGACCCGGCTGGCGCCGGCGCCGTCCGGTCCGTAGGCGGCGAGCCGGTCCAGCACCTCGGCAGGGGAGCCGGCCAGGCCCCGATCCCGCAGTGTGTCGAGGTTGCTCATGTCCCCGCCGCGATCGGCGCGCCGCCTGACCTCCGCCTCGTCCCGGCCGCAACAGAGAGTGAGTGCCACCGAGCAGATCAGGCCGGCGGGGTCGCGCCCGGCGGCGGCAGCGGCCTCCCGTACCACCTCGAACTGGGCCGCGGCCTGCGCCGGCGTGGCGAAGGGCAGGTTGAACTCGGCGGCGTGGCGCGCGGCGAGCTCCGGCGTCCGCCGCCGTCCGGAGCCACCGATGATGATCGGCGGATGCGGGTCCTGCACTGGTTTCGGCAGTCCCGGGCTGTCTGTCAGCGTGTAGTGCTGGCCGTGGTGGGTGAAGGTGTCGCCGACGGGCGTCCGCCACAGCCCCTCGATGATCGCCAGCTGTTCGGCCAGCCGGTCGAAGCGTTCGCGTACCGGCGGGAACGGGATGCCGTAGGCCTCGTGTTCGGGCGCGTACCAGCCGGCGCCGATTCCCAGCTCCACCCGGCCGCCACTCATCTCGTCGGCCTGCGCCACGGTGAGCGCCAGCGGCCCGGGGAGACGGAACGTCGCGCTCGTCACCAACGTGCCCAACCGGATCGTCGTGGTTTCCCGGCCGATCGCGGCGAGGGTGGTCCAGGCGTCGGTCGGGCCCGGGAGCGGACTGCCCGAGCCGATCCGCAGGTAGTGGTCCGACCGGAAGAAGGCACCGAAGCCCAGGCGTTCGGCCGCCTGGGCGACGGCGAGCTGGTGCGCGTAGGACGCACCCTGCTGGGGCTCGACGAAGATGCGCAGATCCATACCGCCACCCTGGCAAAGCCCGGCTCCGTGGTCGACCGGACAGCTGCGATCGGTGACCTGCGGCGATCAGCGATCAGCGGCGATCAGTGGCACCCGGCCGCGACCGGGCCGTGGGCCGCGGCGCACCTGGTCACGGGCAGCTCCTGGCCGGCGGCGCGGGGGGGCGAGGTACCGCCGGTGTGAATCATCCACGACTGCCAGTGCGCGCATGCTCCCGCGACGTCGCCGGCCTCGGTGAGCTGGTGGAAACGGCGGTAGTACCCCACGGCGTGCCGCTGCTCCGGCACGTCGAGCGGCCGCCCGGCCGTCTGCTGACAGCAGGCGGCGACCTGGTGGAGGAGCCGGGCGAGGACGCCCAGCGACTGGTTCGGGCTCTGCGTGGTGACAGTCGAGTACAGCGCACCGGACGCCCGGCCGAACCCGGGGCCGTCACCCGCCTCGGCGGCGGCCGCGGCGGCCTCGACGGCGGTGCGGAGCTCGGCCAGCGCCGGCGCGGATCTGGTTCGGGTGAAGGCGGCCACCAGCGGTTGTTCCACGATCTCGCGGGCGGTGTGAAGGTCCCGCGCGCTCACACCGTCCATCTGCAGGTGCAGGGCGAACATCCTGGCCAGGTGGTCCAGGGAGGGGCTGGTGACCTGCGGCCCGCCGTGTCGCCCCCGCAGCACGGTGACCAGCCCCTCGGTCTCCAGGATGCGCAGGGCCTCGCGCAGGGTCGCGCGGGCGATGCCGAAGACGGCCATCAGCTCGTCCTCGGTCGGGAAACGGTCGCCGGCCTTCAACTCGCCGCTGGCGACCCGCGCGCGGATCGATTCCGCGACAACCTCGGACGTCCGTGCGTTTCGCCCACCGGCGTGACGCGTCATGTCAGCCGGCGAGCCGGGTCATGTCGGGGACGGCGATGGCGGCCGCCACCGCCGGTGTGTTGATGCCTGGTCGCGCGGGCATGTCGTCCGTTTCCCCCCACCGGCTGCGGGTCCGCAGCCGGTTCCACAAGATATCAGCGCCGCTGTGCACGAAATGTTCACCTCAGGGTCGACCGCCGGATCCGTCCGGCCTGTCCTGGTTGCCGAATGCGACCCGCTCCAGACCTTCGAGGTCCAGGACGATGACCCGCCGGTATCCGACATCAACCACCTGCATGTTCCGCAGTTCGGCCAGTGCCCGGTTCACCGATCGCTCGTCCGCGGCGACCAGGGCGGCGAGCTCGGGCTGGCTCAGCCCCACCGCCAGCTGCACACCGCGCGCGGCCGGGCGCCCCCACAGCGTGGCCAGCTCGATGAGGACCCGGGCGAGCCGGCCGCGGACCGAGCCGTCGACGTGCTCGACCCGGCGACGGATCGAGTTGCGCAGCTTGTTCGCGACCATCTCCGCGACAGCGAAGGCGGCCGGCGGGTTCTGCTCGAGGAAGCCGCGGAAGGCCGCCGCGCTCATCGCCCGGCCGACGACGGGCCCGGCCGCCGTGGCGGTCCCGGTGTGGGTGTCCTGCTCCATCGCGCTGATCTCGCCGAGCACGTCCCCCCGGGACCGGATGACGAGGAAGGCGAGCCTGTTCTCCTCGCCGTTCGCGGTGATCTTCACGAAGCCGTCCAGAATCAGGATGACCTCTCCGTACGGCTCGGCCTCCCGCATCAGCATCTCGCCGTGCGGGTAGTGCCGTATCCCCCCGAGGGAGAGCAGTTGCTGGCGCAACGCCGGGTTCAGGCGAGCAGGCAGGCTGCCCGGCGGAAAGGGCCGAGAATCCTCAACCAAAGGAATGCCCTCCTTTCACCCCGGGCATCCGTACCCGGAAGGTTCGAGGTTCCTATTGTGGTTCGCGGCCGGCTGACCGTCCTGTGTTAGTACCGAGTTGGACAGCCGCCCGGCCGGTTTTCCCTGGTTCGGGGTCCGGGTACGGCCCGCTCCGGAGGTGTGCCGAAGGGGCGCCGGCTGCGCGCGGATCCCCGCCGACCTGCGTCGCTTCCTCGTCCGACCTGCCTCCGGACCTCCCTCCGGCCTGTGTCTGACCTGCGTCTGACCTGCGCGGGACCACCGTCCGGGCATCCCGCGGACGCCGTGTCGGACCGGCCTCGAGAGGGCTCTCGGCCTGGGGCTGTCTCTGCCCGGAGCTGTCGGAGGGCCGCTGTCCGGAGCTGTCGGTGGAGCGCGCCGCGGGGAGAGTGCCGCGGCGCAGGCACGCCCGGGTGACGCCGTCCGAAGGTGGGAGAGGGGAGCCGCCGCCGGTGCCGTATCGTGGACTGATACCCCCCAGGGGTACGCACGGTACGGACGAGTTGTTCGCTAGCCCGCGCGAAGGGACGGACGATGAACGCTATGACCCGAGTCGGTGGATTCGGTCTCGCGCTGGCTGTGCTCTTCGGTGTCTCCTATGTCGTCGGGACGACGATCGGACCGTCCCAGGACGGGGACCGCTCGGGCGGCACGGACGGCCACGAGATCTCCGCCGCGGCCGGTGGGGCGGCGGGCGGCGGGGCGGACGGCATGCTCGACGCCCTCAGGCCAGGCGGACTGGCGATCTCGGAGGGCGGCTACACCTTCGACCCCGACGAGCTGACCTGGCCCGCCGGGCGCTCCCGTGCGTACACGTTCCGCATCATCGGCCCGGACGGACGGCCGCTCACCGCCTACACCCGCGCCCACGAAGCCGACCTGCATCTGATCGTCGTCCGGCGTGACCTGACCGGCTACCAGCACCTGCACCCGACCCGGGACGCCGCCGGAACCTGGAGCGTCCCGCTTCGGCTGGCCGCCCCGGGGGTGTACCGGGTCTTCGCGGACTTCGTCCCGGCGGTGTCCGGTGGCGGGGACCACGCATCCGACACCCCTGACGGCGCGCCGGCGTCCGTGACTCTCGGCGCCGACGTGACCGTGGGAGGCAACCTGGCGCCCACAGCGCTTCCCGCGCCGTCGACCACCGCGACCGTCGCCGGCGGGTACACCGTGACCATGAGTGGGGAAGCCGACCGGCGGGAGGGGAGCGAGCTGGCCTTCGTCGTGGCCCGCAACGGACGGCCCGTCACCGACCTGGAGGAGTATCTCGGGGCGCTCGGTCACCTGGTGGTGCTCCGCGAGGGAGACCTGGCCTACCTGCACGCTCACCCGCACACCCGGACCCGCCCGCGCACCGCCACGGCCACCGCCACGGCCACCGCCACGGCCACCGCCACCGCCACCGCGAGCGCGGGGCCTGCGGGGGCCGCGGCGACCAGTGCCGCCGCCGGCGATGGCGACGAGGACGGCGACTCCGCTCTGTCGTTCGCGACGCGTTTTCCGTCCGCCGGTTCCTACCGGCTGTTCCTCGACTTCAGGCATGCGGGGCAGGTACGCACGGCCGAGTTCACCCTGACGGTGGCCGAGGGTGGCGGCGTCTCCACGCCCGGCCCGGTCGGGACGCGCCCGCCGCAACACACGCACTGATCGTGTCCCGCTGACCGTTCCCGTCCCGCCAACCATGTTCCTGTGGGAGATCCGATGAGCCCAACGGCCACCGAACGACGTGAGGTCGACCTGGTGATCGGTGGGATGACCTGTGCATCCTGTGCGGCTCGCGTCGAACGGACGCTGAACAAGATCAACGGTGTGACTGCGACGGTCAACTACGCGACCGAGAAAGCGAAGATCAGCTTCCCGGTCACGCTGCCGACCGAGCACCTGGTCGCCCAGGTCAGGGCCGCGGGCTACACGGCTGCCGTACCGCCGCCCGCCGTCGCGCGGGCGTCCGTGCGCCCGGCCCCGCAGGCCCCGCCGGCCACACCCGCCGTGCCGGCCACACCCGCCGTGCAGGTTCTGCCGCCCGGTGCCGCGAGCTCCGCGGCCGACCGTGCCGACCGCCCCGTCCAGGGCGACCGCGCCGTCCACGGCGACCGCGAGCCGTCGGGCGGGACCGGCAGCCCCGGCGAGGGCCGCGGCCCGGCCGCAGCAGGTCCGGCCCCGGCCCCGGCCCCGCGGCCGATGCCCGGTCCGGAGCTGGTGCCGGCTTCCGTGCCCGAGCCGGACGACAGGGACCCGGACGACGGGGACACCGCGGGCGCGGCCCGGGTGCGAGCACTGCGGGACAGGCTGGTGGCGGTCGCCACGCTCACCGTTCCGGTCGTCCTGCTGGCGATGGTCCCGGCCCTGCAGTTCGACTACTGGCAGTGGCTCTCGCTCGCGCTGGCCGCGCCGGTGGTGCTCTGGGGCGCCTGGCCGTTCCACCGCGCGGCCTGGATGAACCTGCGGCACGGCGCCGCGACCATGGACACGCTCGTCTCGACCGGCACGCTCGCCGCCTTCGGCTGGTCGTTGTACGCGCTGTTCCTCGGTGACGCGGGCGAGCCCGGAATGACCCACGGGTTCAGTCTCACCGTGACCCGCGGGGGAGGGGGCGACAACATCTACC
Source organism: Parafrankia sp. FMc2 (assembly GCF_041008525.1). Taxonomy (NCBI): domain Bacteria; kingdom Bacillati; phylum Actinomycetota; class Actinomycetes; order Frankiales; family Frankiaceae; genus Parafrankia; species Parafrankia sp. FMc2. The sequence goes on from NZ_JBFLUG010000019.1 coordinate 76,414, forward strand.
TGGAGGTGGCGGCCGGGGTCACCACCTTCATTCTGGCCGGCCGGTATCTGGAGGCGCGGGCGAAGCGGCGCGCCGGCTCGGCCCTGCGTGCGCTGCTCACCCTCGGCGCGCGTGACGTCGCGGTTCTCTCCGACGGCAGGGAGATCCGGGTGGACGTCGACCAGCTCGACGTCGGCGATCTGTTCGTGGTCCGTCCCGGCGAGAAGATCGCCACCGATGGTGTGGTCGTCGAAGGTGCCTCGGCGGTCGACGCCTCGATGCTGACCGGCGAGTCCGTGCCGGTGGAGGTCGGTCCCGGGGACGCGGTGACGGGTGCCACCCTGAACGCCGGCGGGCGGCTCGTCGTCCGGGCCACCCGGGTCGGGGCCGACACGCAGCTCGCCCGGATCGGCCGGCTCGTCGAGGAGGCGCAGACCGGCAAGGCGCCGGTGCAGCGGCTCGCGGACCGGGTCGCCGGGGTCTTCGTCCCGGTCGTGATCGCCATCGCGATCGCCGCCTTCGGCTACTGGCTGGGCAGGGGAGACGGGCTCACCTTCGCGTTCACCGCCGCGGTCGCGGTGCTGATCATCGCCTGCCCCTGCGCGCTCGGCCTGGCGACTCCCACCGCGCTCATGGTCGGCACCGGGCGGGGCGCCCAGCTGGGCGTGCTCATCCGCGGGCCGGAGGTGCTGGAATCCACGCTGCGGGCCGACACGATCCTCCTGGACAAGACCGGAACGGTCACCACCGGCGAGATGACGCTGCAGGACGTCGCCGCCGCGCCGGGGGAGGACCGCGACGAGGTGCTGCGGCTCGCCGGCGCGCTGGAGAGCGCCTCCGAACACCCGGTCGCGCGTGCGATCAGCCGGGCCGCCGCGGGGGCCGCCGCCCGTTCCGCCGAGGAGCTGCCCACCGTCGCGCAGTTCGCGAACCGGGAGGGGCTGGGGGTCCGCGGGGTCGTGGACGGGCACGCGGTGCTGGTCGGCCGCCCGAGGCTGCTCAGCAGCTGCTCGCAGCCGCTGCCGACCGCACTGGCCGAGATCGCCCGGGACGCCGAGGCCGCCGGGCGCACCGCCGTCGCGGTGTCCTGGGACGGGCGGGCCCGGGGAGTGCTGACCATTGCTGACGCGGTGAAGCCGACGTCCGCCGCCGCCATCCGCGAGCTCCGTGGGCTGGGGCTGCGCCCGGTCCTGCTGACCGGCGACAACGCGACCGTGGCGGCGAACGTCGCCGCCGAGGTCGGGATCGCCGCCGATGATGTGATCGCCGAGGTGCTGCCCGAAGGCAAGATCGAGGTCGTGCGGCAGCTGCAGGCCGCCAACCGGGTCGTCGCGATGGTCGGCGACGGGGTGAACGACGCCGCCGCGCTCGCCCAGGCCGACCTGGGGCTCGCGATGGGCACAGGCACGGACGTCGCGATCGAGGCCAGCGACCTGACGCTGGTCAGCGGCGACCTGCTGGCCGCCGTCGACGCCATCCGGCTCGCCCGGCGGACCCTCGGCACCATCCAGGGCAACCTGTTCTGGGCGTTCGCCTACAACGTCGCGGCACTTCCCCTCGCCGCCGCCGGCCTGCTGAATCCGATGCTGGCCGGTGCCGCGATGGCGGCCAGCTCGCTGTTCGTCGTGGGGAACAGCCTGCGTCTGCGCCGCTTCACCTCACGCCGGGACGCCTGACCGCCGCGATGGCGGCACCGGTCAGTGGTGGACGAGCTCACCCGGCTGGTCCTCGGGCGTCGCCGGCGGGCCTGATGCGGCCGCGGAGCCAGCTGCGCCGGACTCGTCCGGCGCGGGCTCGGGGCTGTTCGCACTGCTGGCGGGCGAGGCGGCGTCCGGTGCCGCGGCGTCCGGTGCCGCGAGCGGCGGGGTCTGCGGAAGCTGCGCGGCGACGGGTGGTGATGTTCCGGCCCGACCGGCCCGACCGGTGCGGGGCCGCATCGCGGCGGTGGTCGGCAGCCACCAGGCGGACCTCCCGAGCAGCCGCAACGCGGCCGGCAGGAGCACCAGGCGGACCACACCGACATCCAGCAGCAGCCCGAACGCCAGCAGGATGCCGACCGGACGCAGCAGCGGATCGGCCGGCAGGGCCAGCGCGGTGAGGACGACGACCGCGACCGCCGTGACGGCAGCGGCGGTCGGCGCGCCCTCCCGGTAGCCGATGGTGACCGCCGTGCGTGGGTCCGCCGCCCGGGCGACTGTCTCCCGCATCCGGGACACCATGAAGACACCATGTCCGGCCGTGAGGCCGACCAGGAGCCCGACCGCCACCACCGGGAGGACCGCGGCGACCGGTCCCTGCCGCCCGATCCCGAGCGGGCCGGCGAGCCAGCCCCACTGGAGGAGCGCGACGGCGGCGCCGGACGTCCCGACGAGGCTGAACAGGGAGCCGAGCGTGACCGCCAGGGCCGCCGGCAGGCCGCGCAGCGCCAGGGCGAGCGCGGCGGCCGTCAGCCCGACGGCGAGGGCGAGACAGAGCGGCAGGGTGTCGGTCAGCCGCTGGGCGACGTCGATGTCGATCGCCGTCCGGCCGCCGACCGTGAGCCGGGCCCCCGTGGTGGCCGCGAGGCCCGCGGCGCGGCCGCGGATGTCGCGCAGCAGCTCCGCCGTCGCCGGATCGCCCGGCCCGGAGAGCGGGACCACGGTGACAGTCGCCAGATCGTCCCCGAGGCGGGGTTCGGTCGCGAGCGCGACGTCGCGCATGCCCCCGACCGTCCCGCGGATCTGCTGGACCGCGCGCTCAGGGTCCGGTGCGCCGGCGGTGTCGATCACCAGGAGGAGCGGGCCGGTGAACCCGGGGCCGAAGACCATGCTCAGCTGATCTCCAGCGCCTCGGAGGATCCCGTCCGAGGCGGCGGTGATGCTGTGGTCGAGGGGCCCCGGCCGCAGGTCGGCCACCGGCAGGGCGACCACGCCGAGCACAGCCAGGCCGAGGAGCAGCGCCCGGACCGGCCGCCACGTGACCGTCCGCGCCCCCTGTGGCCTTCGCGTCCCCTGTGGCCCTCGCGTGCTCTGCGATCCTCGTGTCCCCTGCGATCCTCGTGTCCCCTGCGGTCGCGGTGTCTCTGGTTCGCCTCGCGTGCCGCTCGGGGCAGCCGCGGGTTCGCCGCCTGTGTCGTTCACCCGGACCGCGCCGAGCACGGCGATCGGCAGCGTGAGAGCGACGCAGACCGCGAGGGCGACGCTCCCGGCTGTCGCCAGGCCCAGCACCGTCAGCATCGGCACGCGGGTGACGGCCAGCGTGACGGGCGTGATCATCATGATCAGGCCGGCGACGGCAACATCCGCCCCGGTGGTCCGCAGCGTGTGCCCGGCCGCCTCCGCGCCCCGGTGCCCGGACGCGACCTCCTGCCGGAACCTGACGGTGACGAGCACCGTGAACCCGAGCGTGGTGACGAGCCCGACCGCCAGCGCCGGTGCCACGGCGGCGATGTCGAAACCCGCCCAGACGACCGCCTGCCGCGCGGCGAAGCCGCCGACCACGACGCTGACCAGGCCTGCGAGCAGGGCAGCCCCCACGGCCGGGAGCAGGGCGAGGGCGGCCGTCGAACCGGAGGTGGCTGCCGACGCGGCCGCGACGGCGAGAACGACGGCGAGAACGACGGCCAGGGCGAGGAGTCCGGTGAGCACGGCACTGGGCGGCTGGGACCACTGCTCGGCCGCCGGCCCCGTGATGTCGACGGTGATCCCGGCATCACGTGCCGGCCGGGCCGCCGCGATCAGCGCATCACGCGTTCCGGTGGCCAGGTCCGGACTTGTCACACTGAACGTGACCAGCGCGTACGCGGATCGGCCGTCACCGGCCAGCCCGCTCTCGCCGGCCAGCCCGCTCCTGGCTGCCTGGCGGGTGTCGCCGGGGACGGCGTCACCGAGGGGGTCACCCACCCGCGTTACCTGTGGGATCTCGCGCAACTCGGTCAGAGTGCGGTCTACCGCGGCCCGGTGGCGCGGGTCGGCGAGAGTCGCCCCGTCATCGCCGCGGGCACCCAGGCGCAGGACGAACGACGCGGTCGCCGCGTCCCCGGCCTGGGCGACGGCATCGGAGGCCGACCGGCGTTGGCGGATGAGATCCGCAGCCTGCGCCGACCCCGTTCCGGGCAGTGCGGGCCCGGTGAGCGCGGCGCCCGCGGAGTGGCCGGGACGAAGGTGGAGGACACCGTCGACCGACCCGGATGTCCACACGGCACCGGTGCCGGCCAGCACGAGGAAGGCCAGCCACAGCCCCAGGACGGCCCGGCCATGCCGGTGGCAGGACCGGCCGAGGCGGTACAGAACGGTGCGCACAAGCTGTCTCCTTGCGGGGTGTTGCCCGCCGTCGTCGCGGATTTCACGCGGACGTGCGCCCAGCCCCTCGGAGTCGGCCCGTTCCCTGACTGTTCGGCGGTGCCCGATGGTGACTTTGCGGGACCACTCTGCGATCGCCCGCCCACGATGCGCACCCTGCGGCGTCGTTGCCGGATTTCATCCGATAGATGATGTTTTGTCCGTCGCTGGCGGAACCTCCACGGGTGGCTCTCGTCCCGGCGTGGGGCCAACTCGTCCCAGCGGGACAACGCCCGGCCCGGACCATGACTGGTCCGGCGAGGGCAGCTGTCGCCCGGAGTGGCCCCGAAATGGCGGGTGCTGGGCCACAATGGGCCCGCCGATCCCGATCTGACAGGCCCGTGACGTGCGGGATCGGTCTCCGTAACGGCCGTTTCGGGCCGCTGTGGGGTGTTCGCGGGCCGGGACGGGAGAAGAAGATCGTGACGGTCGAACTGGTGGACCGCCGGGTGGGCACAGGCGCCGGCAGGCTCAAGCTGAGCGCCACGGCACTGGACCTGTTCGCGCAGCGGGGCGTGAGCGCCACCTCACTGCAGATGATCGCGGACGCGGCGGGTGTCACCAAGGCGGCTGTTTATCACCACTTCAAGAGCAAGGACGAGATCGTGCTCGCCGTGGTCCGGCCCGCGCTCGACCACCTCGCCGAGGTCGCTGCCCTCGCGGAGAGCAAGCGGTCACGGTCCGCCCAGGTCGACGCGGTGATCCGCGGCCTGGCCGACCTGGTGATCGGTAACCGGCGCCTCTACGGGCTCATGCACGGGGACCCGACCTGTGCCGCGATCCTGCGGGAGCGCTCCGGGTACCCCGCCCTGGCCGAGCGCCTCGTCGCCGTGCTCGCCGGCCCCACACCTGACGTGGGGTCGGTGATGGCGGCCGGCATGCTGCTGACCGGATTACGTGGCGCGGGGATCGATCCGCGGGTGACAGCGCTGGACGACGAGCAGTTCCGCCGCCATCTCGTGGACTGCTCCCAGCGGCTCATCCGCGCCCGGCGGCCGTCGGCGGGCTCAGGCCGGTCCCCGCATCACCCTGGCATCGCACCCCGGCACGCGCAGGCTTCCGACGCCGCCCGAGCCCTGGACGTCGCTCCGGTCGCCGCTGGTCCCGGCGTCGTCTCCCGGACTCCCGCTGCCTCCCGGACTCCGTCCGCCCCCCTCGCCGCCGCTGCCACGGTTCCCGGCGCCGTCCCCGGTTTCGGTGCCGCCGGCGAGGACGCCGCTGCGAGTGCTGTCCCGCTCGACGAGCGAGACGGGTAGCACCGTCTCCCGGGCGTCCGCCTCGCCGCTCACCATCTGGATCAGCAGGCGTGCTGCCTCGGCGCCCAGCCGGTGCGGGTGGCGCGCCACCGACGTGAGCGACGGCTCGGTGAGCTCGCCCCAGGCGATGCCGTCGACGCCGATCAGCATCACCCCCCCGGGCACCTCCCGCCCGGCCTGGCGCAGCGCCTGCGCGGCACCGACCGCCTGGAGATCGTTGGTGCAGAAGATCGCGTCGACCCGCGGGTCGGAGGCGAGGATCTGATCCGTCGCCCAGCGCCCGCCGTCGAGTGTGTAGTCGCTGGCGAGGGACCGCCAGGGAGGCATCGAGCGTCCACCGGCCTGCAGTTCGGCCCGGAAACCGGTGCGCCGGGCGCGGGCGGTCGTCAGGTGCTCCGGGCCGCAGATCATCGCGATGCGGCGTGCCCCGCGGGCGAGGAGGTGCGCCGCAGCGAGCCGACCGGCGGCGAGGTCGTCCGAGAAGACCCCGCCGGCGCCGGCCACGGCCAGCCGCTCGTCACACGCGACGACCGCTATCCCACTGTCGATCATGTGCTGGACCTGGTCGGTGTGGCCGGAGGTCGAACAGACGAGCACGCCGTCGGCGGCGCCCGCCATGCGGTCCAGGTAGTCGGCCTCGCGGGCGTCGTCCAGGTTGGCGCTCGCCAGAAAGACGGCCCAGCCCAGGGACTGCGCCACCGTCTCGACGCCATGGGCGATCTGGGCGAAGAACGGGTTCTGCGCGTCCGGGACTACCAGCCCGACCGCGTGGCGGGTCGGTGTGCGGGGCGTGTGTGCCCCGCTGCCCGGCCGGTAGCCGAGCCGGTGGGCCGCGGCCCGCACCCGGGCGCTGGACTCGCCGCTGACCGACCGCCGACCGGCCAGGGCGTTGCTGACCGTGGAAACGCTGACGCCGGCAAGTGCCGCGACCTCGCGGATCGTGGCGGGCCGCTTCACCGCCGCTTCTCGGGACGTAACGCGCTCGATGTAGCGGTCGGTAGACATCACCTCCATTAAAGGTCGATGTCGCCCGCCCGGGAGGTCGCGTCGGTCACGCTGCTAACCCGCAAGGAACGCGGGGGGTGACTGCCGGGAACTCCAAGGGACTTTTGACGTGCTCTTAAGGATCGCTTAGGCCTGTGTTGATGGGGTGGAAAGGCCGCAGTGAGAGAGCCCCCAGTCCACCCGACGGAGGTAGCCCCCACCCTCCGACGGGTTCCCGGCCCGGGTCGTGGTCCGTCCCAACCACGGCCCGGGCCACAGGCCCGGTCCCGTGCGTCCGCCGCCGCGGGCGCTGGCGATCAGGCCGTGCTCACGGCCGTTCCGAGCCGGTCGACGGCCTGGCGCAGCCGGGCGAGGGTCTTCTCCCGGCCGAGAACGGTCATCGACTCGAACAGCGGAAGACCGACACCACGACCGGTGACGGCAACCCGGACAGGCGCCTGCGCCTTGCCGAGCTTGAGGCCGTAGCCCTCGCCGATCTTCACGAGCGCCTCGCGCAGTGAGTCCTCGTCCCAGGCCACGCTCTCGTAGCCTGCGGCGACGTCACGCAGCAGCTCCCGGGCCGGGCCCTTCATCGCCTTCGTCCACGAGGCCTCGTCGATCGACACCGCGGGAAGGAAGGCGAAGTCGACCATGGGGACGATCTCTGACAGCACCGACACCCGGGTCTGCGCCAGCGGAGCGAGAGCGGCGAAGACCTCCCGGGAGAAGCCCTCGGCCGGCCACGGCGGCGGCGCGATCTCGTGCTCGCCCCCGCCCTGGCTCCCGCCCTGGCCCACACCCGCCGCCGGCGTCAGCCAGGGCTCGCAGGCGGCCATGAACTCCTCGACGCTCATTGCCCTGATGTACTCGCCGTTGAAGGCCCGGAGCTTCTTCTCGTCGAAGAACGCCGGGGAGGGCTTCACGTCCTCGAGCCGGAACGTGCTCTCGATCGTGGCGAAGGGCACGATCTCCTCGTCGCCGGGCGGCGCCCAGCCGAGGAGCATCAGGTAGTTCTTCATTGCCGCCGAGAGGTACCCCTCGGCGCGGTAGGACTCCAGCGCGACCTTGTCGCGCCGCTTCGACAGCTTCTGCCGCTTCTCGTTGACGATGACCGGGACGTGCGCCCACACCGGCGGGGTGGCGCCGAGCGCTGCCCACAGCAACTGCTGCTTCGGCGTGTTGGGCAGGTGCTCCTCGCCGCGGATGACGTGGGTGATGCCCATGTCGAGATCGTCGACCACGTTGGCGAGCAGGAAGACCGCGGATCCGTCCGCGCGGGCGATGACGAAGTCCTCGATGGTGTCGTTCGGGAACTCCGGCGTGCCGCGGATCACGTCGACGACCACGGTCGTGCCCTCGTCGGGTGTGCGGAAGCGCAGCGCCCGGCCCGGGCCCGGGCCGAGCCCGCGGTCCCGGCAGAAGCCGTCGTAGCCGCGCTGCGCGTTCCCGGTCCGCTCGGCGAGCAGGTCACGGGTGCAGTCGCAGTGGTAGGCCTGCCCCGCGGTGAACAGGCCGGCGGCGGCCTCGCGATGCCGTTCGGCCCGCTCCGACTGGAACAGCGGGCCCTCGTAGCCGCCTGGGCTGATACCCAGCCAGTCCAACGCGCTGATGATGCCGGCGGTCCACTCCGGGCGGTTACGGGACGCGTCGGTGTCCTCGACGCGGAGCACGAAGTCGCCGCCGGAGCCGCGGGCCACCAGCCAGTTGAACAGCGCCGACCGTGCGCCGCCCACATGGAACATGCCGGTCGGCGACGGCGCGAATCGCACCCGCACCCGTCCAGAGCTCATGGTCGCCGAGCGTACAGGTCGACCGGGTCCGGGCCGACCGACGTCACCGGGACCACAGGAGATCCGGACCAGTGGCGTGGAACGGCGCCAGCGGCTCGTAAAATCAGATGGCGTGACAGCGCCCGCTCGGCTGGCCGGTCGCGACCGTGATCCCGGTCGTGGCCGTCGCTCCACTGTCCGTGAGTCGAGACCTCGGGCTCCGGGGGTGAATTCGGCGCTCCCGGCGCCCGCCGATATCGTCGACCTGCCCCGGGTGCAGGTCGGTGCCCAGCCACAGCATCTGCTGACGACCCTGCTCGGTGACTACTGGGCCGGGTGCCGCGAGCACATCCCCTCCGTCGTGCTGGTCAGCCTCCTCGCGGACTTCGACGTCAGCACCGTGGGTGCGCGGGCCGCACTGAGCCGGCTGTCCCGGCGTGGCCTCCTGGAACCGTCCCGGATCGGCCGGAACACCTATTACGGGCTGACGGCCGAGGCCTCGCTCGCCGTCCGGGAGTCCCTGAACCGCACCTTCGGCTTCGGTCTCCGGCACGAACCGTGGGACGGGCGCTGGACCGTGGCGGCCTTCTCCATCCCGGAGGGGCAGCGCGACGTCCGCCACGCGGTGCGGGCGCGGCTGCGCTGGTTGGGCTTCGCCCCGCTCTACGACGGGATGTGGGTGACGCCCCGGCTGGTCGGGGAGGCGGCCCGGCGGGTCTTCGCCGAGCTGGGTGTGAGTGCTTCCACGGTTCTGATCACCACCTCCGAGGCGAGGCGTACCGACCCGCGCCCGCCGATGGCCGCCTGGGACCTCAGCGAGCTCCAGCACACCTACGAGGACTTCGTCAGTACCTACGCCCCGTTGCTCGAACGGGTGCGTCATGGGGACGTCCAGGGAGCGGAGGCGCTGGCCGCGCGGACCGCGGTGCTCGAGTCCTGGGCGCGTTTCCCGAGCCTCGACCCGGACCTGCCGATCGATCTTCTTCCCGGTCGCTGGCCTCGTAGGGAGGCCCGGACCGTCTTCGCCGAGATCTATGACGGCCTGGCTGCGCCGGCGGTGACGCGGGTCCGGGACCTGCTCGCCGTCGTCTCGCCGGACCTTGCCGATCTCGTCCGGCTCCACACCACGGTCGGCTAGTTGCCGCTGACCGGCTGGGTCCGCCCCGACTGGTGCGTCTGCCGACCGATGACGGCATCGCCGAGATCCTTCTCGGTGCCGGTGCCGGTGCCGGTGCGCTCAGCCTGACGCGCCCCGTGGCAGGGGCACCGATGACCTGGCGACCGCCGCCCTGCCCTGCCCTGCCCGACCGGCGATCTCCGGTGGCAGCCCGAGCAGGTCCAGGACCGCGCTCGGGGGCTGGGTGGGTGTGGTGGCGATGTGGGTGCGCCAGTGTTTTTCGGCGGCGTCGGGGTCGTGGTGGGCGATGAGGTCGAGGAGGTGGGTGTGGTCGTGG